>DASZJM010000642.1:0-8426 GCA_035948165.1 Candidatus Methylomirabilota bacterium | reverse complement strand
TGCACGCGATCGGGGAAGCGCATCCCCGGGATGGCGGAGTACACCGCGGCGGTCGCCTCGGCGGCCACCGCGGAGCCGTCGGCCAGGCGCGGGACCGCGCTCGGCGGCGGCTCGACGCCCGCGCTCACCCAGCGGTCGAGGTTGACGAGCGCGGCCCGCAGCAGCGGCGAGTAGTCCACCACGCTGAAGACGTGCCGCCCGCGCCCTCCGGTGTTCGGGTCGGCGGGCGGCGGCGGGAGCGCCCCCGGGGTGTGCTGGGTGCCCGCGAAGAAGTACTGACGAACCCAGGCGGGCGGGGTCACATCGCGCGTGGCCGCCACGTCGGTGTGCACGAGCGAGCCGTCGCCGCGCCAGTACTCGGCGGCGGTATTGATCGTGAAGATGTGCGGAGGCCGGGCGCGGCCCGCGAGCCGATGCAGGAGCGCGCCGCGCTGGCCGGTGACCGGGTCCTCCTGTAGGCCGTCGGTGAACGGGAACAGGCTCCCCACCGCGTGGACCGCGTTGAGCGAGGGCTGACCGAACCGGCAGTTGAACTCGCCGCGCCGCCCGCCCGCCACGTGCGGCACGACCGCGTCCCACGCGGGGCGGCCCGCCTCATCCTCGTCGAGTCCCAGGTAGAGCAGGTGGCGCAGGAAGCGCCCGCTCTGCGAGACCCCGAACACGTAGGATCGGTCGATCAGGCCGGCGCACGGGTTCCCCTCCCCCGCGGCGCCCCAGCGCAGGAACGCCGCGGTGTCGCGCACCGCGGTGAAACCCAGGCCCACCACCGGGGGATTCTCGGCCCGGTAGTAGCACTCGTAGATCCGCCCCGGCTCGAAGCCCCCGTCGAGCGCGATCGAGCCCCCGTCCGGGAATCGCCACGCGCTCCGCGGCACCGCCACCGCCGCCGCGTCCGCGTGGTCGCGCACGTGCAGCTCCGCCTCCGGATCGTCGAGGCGCGCCACCGGGTGCGGGATGTGGTAGCGGTCGGCGAGCGGCAGCGTGTCTACCCGCGCGTTGGGGCGGAACTCGCAGCGCACCCGCTCGGACACCCCGGGCACCCGCGGCACGGTGAGCGCCATCATGCCGTCGCGCCGCGGCACGTCCGGCTGCCAGCCGATCCAGGCCACCGCGTAGCCGTGGCGCATGAGGAAGCCGTTGCCGAAGTCCTCGCGGGTCGCGGGGTCGTTCGAGCGCGGCGCACTGTTGAACATGCCGAGCGCGATCTTGCGCCCGCGGTTGGGCACGTCGAGGAGCAGACGCCGCGCGCCGCCGCTCACGGGGCGCAGGAGCGAGAAGTCGGCGGAGGACTCGACGAGGCCCTGCGCGTTGCGCGGCGCGCGCCCGAGGTCGGCGATCGGCTCGTGCACCCGCGCGCCCGGGTCGACCGCGAAGTGGAGCACACCCTCGACCTTCTCGTAGGCCCCGCCCGCGCCGAACGGCGCTCCGCCCAGGACCGGCTCGCGCCGGGTCACCTCGAGTCTCACCACCGCCATGGCGTCTCTCCGATCAGAAGCCGAGGAACGACCGCAGGGCGGCCAGCACCGCGTCCGGGTTGTCCTCGTGCAGGGTGTGGACCGCCCTCGGGATCTCGACGAACGCGCCCTTCGGCAGCTCGCGCGCCATCTTCTCCGCCACGTCGCGATCGAGGATCGGGCTCTCCTCCCCGCGCAGCACGAGCGTCGGCACCGGGATCGATCGCAGCAGGCCCCACCAGTCCACCTCGACGGTGGAGCGGAGCGCCTTCACGCTCGGATGCCACGCCCACACCAGCCGCCCGTCCGGCCGCTGGCGCAGGCTCGTGGCGGCCACCCACCGGTAGTAGTGGATGCCGGGATACGCGTTGCCGCGGAGGAGGTGCTGGGCCGCCTGCTCGATGCTGTCCCAGAACTCCGGCTCCGGCGGACCGGGCGGAGCCTGGGCCGCACGCTTGCTGATCTCGGGCCCGATGTCGAGGATGACGAGCTTCCGCACCGCGTCCGGCCGCTTGGCCGTGAAGTAGATCGCGTTGCGCCCGCCCATCGAGAGGCCCACCACGATCGCGGGGGCCAGCCCGAGCTGGTCGACGACGCCACTGAGATCGTCGAACGCGGCGATCGGGCCGTAGACGGTAGCCGGGTCGCTGTCGCCGTGTCCGCGCTGGTCGAGCGCGTAGACGTGGAAGTGCGGCTGCAGCGCGATGGCGAGGGTGTCCCAGGCATGCGCGTGCCCGGTGAAGCCGTGGAGCAGGAGCAGCGGGGCGCGCCCCTCGCCGCCCCAGTCGAGCGCGTGGAAGCGCAGACCATTGACGGTCACGAACCGGTCGACCGGACGCAGCAGGTTCATCGCCGGCGCCCGCTCAGAGCTGGATGCGTCCCGGGCCCCGCGGCCCGCCGCGGCCGCCCAGGTCCGGCGGCATGCGGTCCGGGATCACGATGTTGGAGGATTGCTCGCGGCGCAAATCTTGAAGTTCGCGGATCGCCCGCTCCACCGCCACCTTGGCCCCGGCCGCGAACTTCTCGGCCGCGTCGCCGAGCGAGGTCGCCTCGATCTCGAAGGTGATCGGCAGCGCGCCCACCGGTGAGAGCAGCTGCGCCTCCCCCACGTAGAGGATCTGGCGGCCGAGATCGATCGAGCCGTCCGTCTTCACCGGCGTCATCATCCGGATGACCCCGATGCGTCGATCGGTGAAGGTCTCCTCCCGGTAGAGGGAGGCGGGGTCCATCCGAAGCTCGAGTTGCTCGTCGGCCATCGTGGGATCCTTTCTGTCGTCGGCGAGATCGTCAGGCGAGCTCGGCCCGGGCGCTCATCGCTACCGTGCCCTCGGGGGTCACGGCCCAGAGCTCAAGCGCGCGGCCGTCGGCGGACGGGCGCCCGCGCAGCTCGAAGGCGGCGGTGTCGAAGAGCGGCGCGCGGGCCTGCGTCTCGTAGGTGGCGAAGGCGCGCCCGCGGGCGTGGTCGCGGGCGAAGTCGATCAGGAGGGTGGAGGTGAGCGGGCCGTGCACCACCAAGCCCGGGTAGCCCTCGCGCTCCATGGCCCAGGGCCGGTCGTAGTGGATGCGGTGGCTGTTGAACGTGAGCGCGGAGAAGCGGAAGAGCAGCACCGGGTCCGGGGCCACGCGACGTCGCCACGGCACGTCGTCCGGCGCGGGCTCGCGGCGCGGAGCCTGGTTGCGCTCGCCCGCCCGGACCTCCTCGCGGAAGACGGTCCGGCGCTCTTCCTCGATGGCGAGCGCGGCGCCCGCGAAGATCCGCTGCACCACGGTGGCGAAGACGAGGGTGCCGGTCCCGCCCGTCTTCACCGAGATGTCGGCCAGCTCGGTCTCGCGGCGGATCGCCTCCCCGATGCGGAGGGGCCGGTGGAAGCGGAAGCGCTCCCCCGCGAACATGCGACGGGGCAGCGGCATCGGGGGGATCACCCCGGTGTCGAGCGGGCTGCCGTCCGGCCGCAGCGCGTCCGGGGTGAAGCGCGGCAGGAAGTAGAGGCACTGCCAGCCCGGCGGCAGCGGGTCGCCCGGGCCGAGCTCGGGCTCGGCGCGCCCGAAGGCGAGCCGGAGGAGGTTCGCGGGGGCGGCGGTGACGATGTCGTCGGCGCTCTCGCGCCGACCCACGTGGGCCTTGAGGTCCTCGAGCGCGATCATTGTATCCATGGGGGTATTCATGGGGGTGCTCATGGGGTGGTCATGAGGACACCGGCGGCCTCCGACGATGCCAGTCGGTCGCGCGCTGGTAGGCGTGCCCGGCCCGCAGCACCGTCGCCTCGTCGAAGGGCCGTCCCGAGATCTGCATCGAGAGCGGGAGGCCCGAGGACGAGAAGCCGGTGGGGATGGCGAGGGTGGGCAGGCCGGTGATGTTGAACGGCCCCATGTTGGACTTGGCGAACGGGAAGTCGGGATCGAGCACCAGCTTGAAGGCGGGCGCGGGCCCGAGCACGGTCGGGGTGATCAGCACGTCCACCGTCTGCAGAGCGCGCGCGGTGTCCTCGCGGATCTGGGCGCGCAGACGCTGGGCCTGCACGTACTCGTCGGCGCGGAAGAGGCCGCCGGCCATGAGCTTCTCCCGTAGCACCTCGCCGTAGAGCTCGGGGCGCTCGCGCAGGTCCCGCTCGTGGTAGGAGAACGCCTCGGTCAGCATGATGACCATGAACGACGGCGTCGCGTGGATGCTCGGGATCGTGACGTCGCGGACCGTCGCGCCCAGCCGGCCCAGCTCGCCGAGCGCGCGCTCGAAGGCGGCGACCGTCTCCGCCTCCACCTGCTCGAAGAAGTAGTCGCGCACCACCCCGACCCGGAGCCCCTTCACTCCGCCCTCGAGGCCGGCGAGGTAGTCGGGCACCGGCTCCCGCGCCGAGGCCGGATCGGCCGGATCGTGGCCGGCCAGCGCTTGGAGCATGAACGCGCAGTCCTCGGCCGAGCGGGCCATCGGCCCGGTGTGGTCGAGCGTCCACGAGAGCGTGACCACGCCCGCGCGGCTCACCCGGCCGTAGGTGGGCTTGAGCCCGGCGATGCCGCAGAAAGCCGCGGGCCCGCGGATCGAGCCGCCGGTATCCGAGCCGAGCGAGCCGACCGTGAGGCCGGCCGCGAGCGCGGCGCCGGAGCCGCTGCTGGAGCCGCCCGGGATGTGATCGACGTTCCACGGGTTGCGCGCGGGCGGGAAGCGGTGGCCGGGGAACTGGATGCCGAAGGCGAACTCGTGGGTGATGAGCTTGCCCAGCATCACCATGCCCGCGTTCTGGAGCCGGGCCACGCACGTGCAGTCGAAGTCCGGCACCCAGTCGCCCAGGACCGCCGAGCCCGCGGTGGTGAGGATGCCGCGGGTCGCGTAGAGGTCCTTGTAGGCGATGGGGATGCCCGCGAGCGGGCCCGCGTCGCCGCGCCGGATGGCGGCCTCCGCGGCCCGCGCGTCGGCGAGCGCGCGCTCGGCGGTCACCGTCACGTAGGCGTTGAGGCTCTTGTCGAGCCGCTCGATGCGACCGAGCTGCTCGGTGGCGTAGTCGACCGGGGAGAGCTCGCCGCGGCGAAACAGGCCGCCCAGCTCCCGGATGCCCGCGTAGCAGAGCTCGTCGGCGGTCATCTCTTCGCCCCCGTGGCGCCCCGGGCGTCGAACGTCACCGCGGGCTCGACCGTCCGCACGGTGCGGGAGTCGAGCGCCCGGATCGGGCGCAGCGCGTTGGCGAGGAAACCGCGGACCATCGCCAGCCGGGCGGGCGGGATGGGAAGGCCGGCGAGGCGGGCGCGCTCCTTGACTTCGTCCAGCGTGACCTCAGAGGGCAGCTCGGGCATGGCGAGTCTCCTTGTGAGCGACGGGCCATAGAGTAGACGGGTCCGCGCGCGAGAGCAACACGTCGGGCCCGCCGCGGCGGCGCGGCCTTGACAGCGAGCGGCACGATGACATACACCCAGCCCACAGGAGGAGTGACCCCATGCGCAAGAGCTCGGCAGCATCGTCCCCCGTCGGCCGGCGGCAGTTCCTCGCGTTGAGCACGGCCGGCCTCGCCGCGGCCGGCCTCCCGCGCGCGGCGCGCGCGCAGGCCAAGCGGAGCGGGGAGCTCGTGGCCGGCCTCTCCGAGCGCATGCTCACGCTCGATCCGGCCAACCACTACTCGATCTCCTCCACGTCGGTGCACCGGCACATGTTCGATCCGCTGGTGGACGTCACCAACGACTCGAAGTTCGTGCCCGCCCTCGCCGAGTCCTGGCGCGCGGTCAACAACCTCACGTGGCGGTTCAACCTTCGAAAGAACGTGACCTTCCACGACGGCACCCCGTTCAACGCGGACAGCGTAGTGTTCACCCTGCGCCGGGTGAAGGAGAACACCAAGCTCATCAAGTCCTTCGTCTACCAGGACCTCGAGTCGGTCGAGAAGGACGGCGACTATTCAGTGGTTATCACTTCCCGACGGCCCTTCGGCTCGCTTCCCGCGCATCTCACGATGCTCGGCATGCTGCCGCCCGGTGCGGGCAAGAACGAGGACGCGTTCTTCCAGAAGCCGATCGGCACCGGCCCCTTCCGCTTCGTGTCGTGGACCCACGGCGATAACATCGTGCTGTCCGCCAACCCAAGCTACTGGAAGCCGGCCCAGCCGAAGGTCGAGAAGCTCACGTTCCGGTTCATCCCCGAGCTCTCCACCCGGGCCGCGGCGCTGCGCGCGGGAGAGATCCACGTCATCGACCGGGTGACGCCCGACCTCGTCGAGACCCTCAAGGGCAGCCGCGGGGTCAAGGTCTTCGACGTGCCGGCGGTGGAGGCCCAGCGCTGGATCTTCCAGCTCGCCAAGGAGCCGGTGAAGGACCAGCGGCTGCGGCAGGCGATCTCGCTCGCGATCGACCGCAACGTGATCATCAAGGAATTGCTGCTCGGCTACGGCCGCCCGGTGGACAGCCCGGTGCCCCCGGGCCTGATCGGCCACACGTCCCTGCCGGCCAAGGCCTACGACCCCGAGAAGGCGAGGCAGATCCTCAAGCAGGCCGGCTACAAGGACGTCTCGATCGACTTCGTGCTGATGAAGGACTTCTACCCCAAGCAGCTCGAGATCACCCAGGCGGTGGCCGCGATGCTGGGCGAGGTCGGCATCAAGGTCAACATCAAGAACCTCGAGATCGCCACCGCGCGCGAGCAGCGCAGCGCCGGCACCTACGACATGTTCTACTCCGGCTGGGCCCACATGCCCCACGATCCGGACTGGTACTTCGGCCAGTGGTTCACCAAGGCCGGGTCCGAGAAGCTCACCCGCTACAACAACCCACGGGTGGAGCAGCTCATCGCGGAGGGCCGGGTGCCGGATCCCAAGGTGCGCCAGGCGAAGTACGAGGAGCTCGAGCGCATCCTGTGGGACGAGGAACCCGAGATCTGGCTCTGCTACACGGTGGCGATCTACGGGGTCAGCGACCGGCTGCGCAACTTCGAGCCGCGCCGTGACTACTACGTCCTGCTGAGCGACGTCGCGATCGCGTAACCCGGTGACGCGTGCCCCGCGGGACCGCGGGCGATGAAGGCCTACGTCCTCCGCCGGCTGTGGCAGTCCGCCCTCACCCTGGTCGGCGTGTCGGTACTGGTGTTCGTCATCCTCCGGGTCGTCCCGGGAGACCCGGCCAAGATGCTCCTGCCCGACGGCGCGCCCCAGTCCGCGGTCGACGAGCTGAACCGTCAGCTCGGCCTGCACGAGCCGCTCCACGTGCAGTACGCGATCTTCGTCCGGAGCGTCTTCCGCGGCGACTTCGGCCAGTCCTTCCAGTATCGTGCCCCCGCCCTGCAGGTGGTGGTGGAGCGGCTCGGCGCCACCGTGCAGCTCGCGCTCGCGGCACTGGTGATCACGGTGGGGGTGGGCGTCTCGCTCGGCATCGTGGCCGCGGTGCGCCACGGCACCGGTTACGACTACGCGAGCACAGTGCTGGCCGTCCTCGGCCAGTCGCTGCCCAACTTCTGGCTCGGCATCATGCTGATCCTCCTCTTCGGGGTCGCGCTCCGCTGGCTCCCCACCTCCGGGTTCGAGAGCTGGCGCCACCTGATCCTGCCCGCGGTGACCCTCGCCGCGTTCCCGATGGCGCTGGTCGCCCGCCTCACCCGCTCGAGCATGCTCGAGATCCTCGGTCGCGACTTCATCCGCACCGGTCGCGCCAAGGGCCTGGCCGAGCGCGCGGTGATCCTCCGGCACGCCCTGCGCAACGCGGCGGTGCCGCTGCTCACCGTGCTGGGGCTGCAGATCGGCACCCTGCTCGGCGGGGCGGTCATCACGGAGTCGGTGTTCGCGTGGCCGGGCATGGGCAAGCTCGTGGTGGACGCGATCTTCTTCCGCGATTTTCCCGTGGTGCAGACCGTGCTGATCCTGTCCGCCACCATCTTCGTGCTGATCAACCTGCTGGTGGACCTGCTCTACACCGTGATCGACCCGCGGATCCGCTACTCGTGAGCGTGCCCACCGCCGCCCTGGCCGCCCCGCGGGTCGGCCGGCTGAGCCCGCCCGCCCTCGTGGGCGGCGCGCTCCTGGCCCTGGTCGTGCTGGCGAGCGTGCTCGCTCCTCTGCTCGCCTCGAGCGACCCGGTGAAGCCCTCGTTCAGCCGGCGCCTCGCCCCGCCCTGGGGTCTCGGCGGCACGCCGGCGCACGTCCTCGGCACCGACAACCTGGGGCGCGACATCCTGGCGCGCGTGCTGCACGGCGGTCGGATCTCGCTGGCCCTGGCCGCGGTCTCGGTGCTGATCGCCGCGGTGGTGGGGATCGTGGTCGGCCTGGTGGCGGGCTCGGCGGGCGAGCGGCTCGACGGCCTGCTGATGCGGGCGGCCGACGTGCAGCTCGCCTTCCCGGTAATCATGCTCGCGATCGCGATCGTGGCGGTGGTCGGCACGAGCCCGGGCGCGCTGGTCGGCGTGCTCGCGCTGAGCGGCTGGGTGCTCTACGCGCGCACGGTGCGCGCGAGCGTGCTCACCATCCGGCGGCTCGAGTACGTGGAGGCCGCCTACACGCTGGGGGC
>DASZJM010000641.1:0-4181 GCA_035948165.1 Candidatus Methylomirabilota bacterium | reverse complement strand
CGTCGAGCCAGGAGGTCCGCGGCCGCGCTGGATGAAGCGGGGCGCGGCGGCGAGGACGGACTGCGAGCGGGCTAGACGGTGGGGACGGGCGGGGCCCGGTCCTGGTCGGGACCGAGCAGACGGATCGCGACCGGCGAGCGCTCGGGCTCGGCGGTGGGTTCGGCGACGGCGAGGATGATGGAGGACTCGACGACGACGTCCACGGCCACCGCGGCCAGCTGCGCCGAGGCGGCCGCGATCGGGCACGCGCGGGCCTGCTTCGCATCGAAGCCGTGGTGGACCGAGTGGAGCGCGTTCTCGAACGCGAAGACGCCGAGGACGAGCGCCAGGGCCACGATCAGCACGGTGCGGGGCCGGCGGCGCGCCGCGACCGCGGTGGCCAGCACCAGGAGGGCGCCTCCGGCGAGCCACGGCGAGACGGTGGGCGCGTCGGGCACGTCGACCGCGGCGGGTGCCGGGGTGGCCTCGAGGGCCGGCGGGGCGGCGGTCGCGACCGGCGGCACCGCCGGCGCGAGCGGATGAGCGGCCCCCGGCGCCGTCGTCAGCAGCACGACGACCGCGGCCAGCACCACGCCGAGCAGCGCGAAGGGTCGAGGACGTGACATCGCAGGCAGGGTATCCAATGAACCACCTCGCGTCAAATGCGGTTCCCGGCCGCGACTCGTTGACGCGGCCGGAGTCGCTGTGGGATCATAACGTCCCGCCATGAAAGTCCATTTCACGACGCTCGGATGCCCCAAGAACCAGGTGGACTCCGAGCTGATGCTGGGCATGCTGACCGAGGCCGGCCACGAGATCGCGGCCGCGCCCGAAGCGGCCGACTGCCTCGTGGTCAACACCTGCGCCTTCATCGATCGGGCGCGGGAGGAATCGGTCAACACCATCCTCGAGCTCGCGCACCTGAAGGACCGGGGCCGCGCGCGGGCTCTCATCGTCACCGGCTGCCTCACCCAGCGCTACGGGCTCGAGATCCAGAAGGAGATCCCGGAGGTCAACGCGATCCTCGGCACCTCGGAGCTGCACCGCATCGTGGACCTGGTCAACCAGGCCGACGGGCGCCAGGCGTGGGTGAGCGCGGCGCCGCCCGGCTACCTCTACGATGCCGAGACCCCGCGGCTCCTCACCGGGCGGGTGCCCTACGCGTACGTCAAAATCGCCGAGGGCTGCGACATGGGGTGCACGTTCTGTGCGATCCCCCAGTTCCGCGGCACGCACCGCAGCCGTCCCCTGGCCGACATCGTGGCCGAGGTGAGCGGGCTCGCCCGGCGCGGCATCCAGGAGGCCATCCTGGTGTCGCAGGACACGCTCGCCTATGGGCGCGATCTGCCCGGGAACGGCGACATCGGCGACCTGCTCCTGGCTCTCTCCGACACCGCGATGCCGTGGATCCGGCCGATGTATCTCCACCCCGCCCACGTCACCGAGCGGCTGATCGACAAGTGGCGCCGCGCCCGGGTGGTGCCCTACCTCGACATGCCGGTGCAGCACGGCGACGACGCGATCCTGCGCGCGATGCGGCGCGGCGTGACCGCCCGGCGCATGAAGGACGTGATCGCGCGCCTGCGCGACGCGCTCCCCGGCGTCACCCTGCGCACCACGCTGCTGGTGGGCTTCCCCGGCGAGACCGAGGCCGCGTTCGAGAACCTGCTCACCTTCGTCGAGGACGTGGCCTTCGACCGGCTGGGCGTCTTCACCTACTCGGTGGAGGAGGGCACGCCGGCGGCCACGATGGCCGACCAGGTGCCCGCCGAGGTGATGGCGGAGCGGGCGCGGCAGGTGCAGGACCTCCAGGATCGCCTGGCCTGGCCGCGCCAGAAGGCGCTCTTCGGCACGCGCCAGACCGTGCTGGTCGACGGCCCGAGCCCGGATCCCGCGTTTCCCTTCGAGGGCCGTACCGCCGGCCAGGCGCCCGAGATCGACGGCGTGGTGCTGCTGCGCGACAAGCGGCTCACCCCCGGGCGCTTCGCGGAGGTCGGCATCGTCGAGGTGGACGGCTACGAGCTCGTCGGCGAATAGGCCGCTCGGCACCCTCGATCGCCTGGCCTTCGTGCTGGCCAGCGTGTTCGGGGCCGGCTACTCGCCGGTGGCGTCGGGAACGGTCGGCAGTCTCGTCACCGCGGTCGCGCTCTGGCTCCTGCCCTTCACGCCGCTGCGCATCGCGGTCACCCTGGTGGTGGTCATCCTGATCGGGATCTGGGCGGGCGGACGCGTGGAGCGCGTGCTCGGCCGCAAGGACCCGGGCGTGATCGTCATCGACGAGGTGGCGGGCATGCTGCTCTCGGTCATCCTGCTGCAGCCGCGGAGCCTCGCGGTGCTGATCACCGCGTTCCTGCTCTTCCGGCTCTTCGACATCTGGAAGCCGTTCCCGGCCCGCGAGAGCCAGGCGCTGACCGGGGGCATGGGGGTGATGGTCGACGATCTCATCGCCGGCTTCTACACCCTCGTGCTCGTCATGGGCGCCCAGACCCTCTTCGGGCTGCCGCGATGAGCCAGACGTGGATCATCACGGTGGGCGCGGCCCGGCTCGCGGCGCCCGACGACACGGCCGCGCTGCTGGTCGCGCGCGCCCTCCTCGCCGACGGGGTGCCGGTGGCCTCGCGGCAGATCGTCGACGAGGACGAGACCGCGGTGGAGGAGGCGCTGCGGGGAGCCCTCGAGGCCGCGTCGCTGGTGGTGGTGCTCTCCCAGCCGGGCGGGTCGAGCGGCGAGGTGGTGCGCCGCGCCCTCTCGAGGCTCACCGGGGCCCGGCTCGTGCTCAACGACAAGCTGCTCGCGCTGCTGGAGGAGGACTTCGCCGGCCGCGGCCAGGCGATGCCGCGGCGGCTCGATCGCCTCGCGCTCCTGCCGCAGGGGGCGCTGCTGTGGCCGGGCGCGGGAGAGCCCGCGTGGGTCCTCGAGAGCAAGCGCGCGGCGGTGGTGGTGCTGCCCGCCGGCTCGGCCGCGCTCGGGAGCCTCGTGGACCAGCAGCTGCGCCCGCTCGCCCGGCAGCGCGCGGGCGCCAGCGAGAGCACCGTCCTGCGCACGCTTCACACCAGCGGGCTCGCCCCCGCCGACGTCGAGGAGCGGCTCGCCCGCTGGCTCGGCGCGGACGGGCCGGTGACCGTCGCGTGCGTGCCGGTCGACGGCGACGTGTGGGTGCGTCTGCGGGCGCGCGCCCAGTCCCGCGCCGCGGCCGAGAGCGCGCTGGCGCCGGTGGAGCGGGCGATCCGCGAGGCGCTCGGCGCCGATTGCTGGGGCCAGGACGAGGACACGCTGGAGGTGGTCGTGGGGCGCCTGCTGCTGGACCGGCACTTCACGGTGTCGATGGCCGAGTCCTGCACCGGCGGGCTGGTGGGCCACCGGCTCACCAACATCGCGGGCTCCTCGCGCTACGTCGAGCGCGGGGTCATCGTCTACTCGAACCAGGCCAAGGAGCAGCTCCTGGGCGTGCCGGAGGAGCTGCTGCGCGCCCACGGCGCGGTGAGCGCGCCGGTGGCCGAGGCGATGGCGGCCGGCATCTGCCGCATCTCCGGCTCGGCCTGCGGCGTCGCGGTGACCGGGATCGCGGGGCCCGACGGCGGCACCCTCACCAAGCCGGTCGGCACCGTGTTCATCGCGGCGGCCGCGCCCGGCCCGGAGGGCCCGCGCATCACGGTCCGCCGCTTCCGCTTCCCGGGCGGCCGCGAGGCGGTGAAGTGGCAGTCCTCGCAGGCCGCGCTCGACATGCTCCGCCGCGCCTTGTTGACGCGGGCGTGATCCGCGCCTTCGTCGCCGTTGTCCCGGGCGACGCGGTGCGGGAGGCGGTGACCGCGGTGGTCGATCGCCTGCGGCCGCTGGGGCGGTCGGTGGCGTGGGTGCCGGCCGCGAACCTCCACGTGACCCTGCAGTTCCTCGGTAACCAGCCCGAGGAGCGCCTCGCCGCCGCGACCGAAGCGCTCCACGCCGCCGCAGCGGTGAGCGCGCCGATCGAGGTCACCCTCCACGGCATCGGGGCGTTCCCCGGGCTCGAGCGGCCGCGCATCCTCTGGGTCGGGCTGGCGCTGGGGGCGCTCGAGGTCCGCGCGCTGCAGGAGCGGGTGGCCGTCGCGCTCGCCCGCGAGGGGTTCCCGCGCGAGGACCGCGCGTGGCATCCGCATCTCACGATCGGCCGGGTCTACGACGAGCGCCGCTGGCGCCGTGAGGCCGGCCCCGCGCTGCGCCAG
>DASZJM010000640.1:0-6238 GCA_035948165.1 Candidatus Methylomirabilota bacterium | reverse complement strand
CACCTGCGCGACGTCGAGGAGCTGTTCCTCGTTCGGTTCCAGACCATCCTCGCGGCGGATGACCCGCAGATCCTCACCCTCGGCGCCTCGCCGGAAGCCCTCGCGGCGTGGGGGATCGGCGGGGAGATCGGCCACCCGCTCGACCCGGATCGCTGGGCCGACGACCGGCAGTACGAACGCCAGGACGCGATCCGGGCGCTCCAGGCCTTCGGTCGCCGGCGCGGCGAGGTCGTCACCCTGCTCGACGCGCTCTCCCCGACGCAATGGCAGCGCGGCGGCATCCACCAGGCACGCGGGCGCATGAGCCTGGGCGAGTGGGTGGCGAGCCTCGCGGGCCACGACGACAATCATCTCGATCAGCTGCGACAGACGCTGGAACTGCCCTGAGCCCCTCACCCTGCCCTCTCACCAGAGGGGAGAGGGGAAGGAGCCGGAGGACGCCATGACCACCACCGACAAGTACGACTGGGACGCGATCGTCAACGGCCTCAACCAGTACCTGCGGCTGCGGTCGATCCCCATCGGCATGAAGCTCTTCGAGACCGTGGAGGAGATGGAGGCGATCCCGAAGATCCGCCGGCCCAAGGCCAAGCACACCACCGACCAGATCGTGGCCCAGGCCCGCCAGCTCGGCTGGACGGTGGGCATCACGATGGCGGACCTCGTGGGCGCCCAGTGCGGCGCGGTGATCGGGCTCTCGCCCCAGGACGACGAGTGGCTCTCCGGCAAGCGCATGGCCGGGGTGTGGTTCAAGACCCAGCAGGACGCGAGCCTGCACCAGCACGCGATGGACTGCGTGCCCTACGGCCGCTACAAGGCGATGGCGGTGGCCCCGCTCACCTCCGGGCGTCTCGAGCCGCCCGACATCTGCCTGATCTACGGCACGCCCGGCCAGATGATCTTCTTCATCAACGGGCTCCAGTGGATCGGCTACAAGAAGATGTCGTTCACCTCGGTGGGCGAGTCGGCCTGCGCGGACTCGTGGGGCAAGGCGCTCAAGACCGGCGAGCCCGCGCTCACCATCCCGTGCTACGCGGAGCGCCGCTACGGCGGGGTGGCCGACGACGAGATGCTGATGGCGATCCCGCCGAGCTTCCTGCCCAAGGTGGTCGAGGGCCTGGCTGCGCTGAGCAAGAACGGCCTGCGCTACCCGATCCCGCCCTTCGGCATCCAGTCCGACGCGGCGGCGGGGCTCGCGGTGAGCTACCCGAGCCCGGCGGCCGGCGCGGGCGGCCGCTGACGGCTCAGAGCCCCAGCGCCTCGACCACGAGCCGCGCGAGCTCCCGCCGCAGATCGTCGCGCTCGCGCGCGCGGGCCGGGTCGGAGTGGAGGTTCGCGAGCTCGTAGGGATCGGCCGCGAGGTCGTAGAGCTCGTCCACCCCGTCGCGGTTGACCCAGTGAATCAGCTTGGCCTGCTCGGTCCGCACCGCCTTGTAGGTCATCCCCACCAGCCAGGGCATCGCGTTCTCGCTCCAGTACTCGACGAGGAACGAGGTGCGCCAGTCGGCCGGGCGTTGGCCGCCCAGCAGCGCCACGAGCGAGCGGCCCTGAACGTGGGTGCCCGGCGTGCCGCCGGCCAGCTCGATCATGGTGGGCGCGATGTCGAGCGCCAGCACCAGCGCGTCCGGCCGGCTCCCCGCGGGCACCCGCGGCGGGTAGCGCACGAGGAACGGCGAGCGGATCCCTTCTTCATAGGCGAAGCGCCGCTCCGGCCCGAGGGCGTGCTCGCCGAAGAAGTAGCCGTTGTCCCCGAGAAAGACGATGCAGGTGCGGTCGAGCTGCCCGGTCCGCTCGAGCGCCTCGAGCAGCATCCCCACCCCCTCGTCCACCGAGGCCATCATCGCGGCGCGCAGACGGATCTCCTCCTGGGTCCCCGCGTGGATCGCGGCCAGCACCGCCTGCGCCCGGTCGGTCGCCTTGAGCCGGAAGGCCTCCGCCCAGGCCGGCTTCGCCCGCACCACCTCCTCGGGAGGCAGCACGTTCGGCCGCGGCGGGAACACCCGGCCCCGGTAGAGATCGCGGTGACGCTCGGCCGGCTTATAGCCGCCGCGGCTCAGATCGAGCGTGCCGTCGGCGGCCTGGTGGGCGTCCGGGTGCACCGCCTTGTGGGCGAAGAAGAGGCTCCACGGCTTCGCGCGCGGCTGCTCCACGAACGCGACCGCCTCCGCGTTCAGCACGTCGGTCACGTAGCCGGGAGCGGCCCGGCGCCGGCCGTCGACGTTCAGCTCGGGATCGAAGAGCTTGCCGTGGCCGTCGAAGCTCACCCAGCGGTCGTAGCCCGGGCGCGGCGAGCCGTCGTTGCCCATGTGCCACTTGCCCACGTGCGCGGTCTCGTAGCCCAGCCGCTGCAGCTCCAGGTGATAGTTCGGCAGCCGGTGGCTGGCCGCGTCGCGCGCCACGTTGTCGATGATGCCGTGGCGGCTCGCGTACTGCCCGGTCACGATCGACGCCCGGTTGGGCGAGCAGAGCGGCGTGGTGTGGAACGCGTTGAGGCACATCGCGCCCTCGTGGGCTAGCCGATCGATATGGGGCGTCAGCATGTACGGGTGCCCGCCCGCCACGAACTCGTCGAAGCGCAGGTCGTCGATGAGGATCACGAGGAGGTTCGGACGCTCGACGGCCGAAGGCGCAGGCACGCCGGCAGCCTAGCACGGCCACTCCGTGGCTCTGAGTTTCAAAGTACTTGACAGACTGAACCGCCCGCGCTAATCATGATTCCATGCCTTCGAGTGCCGGCAACGAGCCGATCTCCGAGTCGTCGACTCTCCATGACCGGGCCATGGCCGATCTCCGCTTCATCCGGGAGACCATGGAGAGCGCCTCCGCGTTCTCCGCGTTTTCCGGCTGGGGCCTGATCCTGATCGGCGGCGTCGCGACCGTGTGCGGCCTCGTGGCCGCGCGGCAGCCCACCCGCCTGGGCTGGCTCATCGCGTGGGTGGCCGCCGCCGGCGTCTCCGCGGTGATCGGCGCCCTCTCGACGGCCCGGAAGACCCGCACCGCGCAGGAGCCGCTGATCCCGGGGCCGGCCAGGAAGTTCGCCTTGAGCCTGGCGCCTGCGGTCGTCTCGGGAGCCCTCCTCACGGCCGCCCTCGAGCGAAGCGAGCGCTTCGATCTGCTGCCCGGGATGTGGCTCCTGCTCTACGGAGCCGGGCTCGTCGCGGCCGGCGCGTGGTCGGTGAGGGTCGTCCCGGTCATCGGCACCGCCTTCATGGTCCTGGGCGCGGTGGGTCTGCTGCTCCCGCTCCCGTGGGGCAACTGGCTCCTGATCGGCGGCTTCGGAGGGCTGCACGTCGCCTTCGGGGTGATCGTGGGGAGGAAGCACGGTGGCTGATCCGAGCGCGGCACGTCGGCAGCGGGCGGAGGCTTCGACGCCGCGGGGCCAGTCGCCCCGGGTCCAGGCACCGCGGCCCGCCGCGGGTCGAGGCTCCGGGGCTCGGGGCTCCGCGAACCTCGACAACCTCATCCATCACCGCATCCGCCTCGGCATCGTGAGCGCGCTCGCCGCCGTCGAGTCGCTCACGTTCAATGAGATCAAGGCATTGCTCGAGACGAGCGACGGCAACCTGAGCGTTCACGCCCGCAAGCTCGAGGAAGCCGACTATGTCACCTGCACCAAGAGCTTCGACGGCCGGCGGCCGCGGACCGAGTACCGACTCACCCCGGTGGGCCGCCGCGAGCTCACGCGGTATCTGTCCCACATGGAAGCCCTGATCCGCGCGACGCGCGACACGCTCCGGCGCTGACCGCCGGAGCCATTTTTTTTGCGAGGAGACTTTGGCATGCAAAGTACTTCAACTTCAATCCACGCGGCGGTCATCATGGACGGCAATGGGCGGTGGGCGGTCCGCCGCGGGCTCCCGCGCTCGGCCGGACACCACGCGGGAGTCGACGCGATCCGGCGTGTCGTCGAGGCCGCGCCCCCGCTCGGGATCGGGACCCTGAGTCTCTTCGCCTTCTCCTCGGACAACTGGGCCCGGCCCGCGGAGGAGGTGCAGATCCTGATGGCGCTGTTCGGGCGGTTCCTGAGAGACGAGGCCGGACCGCTCCGGGCCAACGAGGTGCGCCTGTCCGTGATCGGGCGCCGGGACCGGCTGCCGCCCGAGGTGGTGTCGGCCATCGCGGCCGCCGAGGAGCTCACCGCCCGGGGGACCCGCCTGCACCTTCGAGTGGCCATCGACTACTCCTCGCGCGACGCGATCCTCGAAGCGGCCCGCCTCGGCCGGCGGGACGACGCGACCCGTGAGCGCTTCGCGATCCGGCTCGGAGAGATCCACGGCGCGCCCGCGCCCGACGTGGATCTGCTGATCCGCACCGGAGGCGAGCAGCGATTGAGCGACTTTCTCCTGTGGGAGAGCGCATACGCCGAGCTCTTCTTCACCGCCCGCATGTGGCCCGACTTCCACGGCGACGATCTCGCGGCCGCGGTCGCGGAGTTCCGCGGCCGGGACCGCCGCTTCGGCGCCCTGCCCGAGACCGCAAGCCGATGAGCGCCCTGGCCCGACCGGTCCTCCTGTGGTCCGTCGCCGGCGCGCTGGGAGGACTCGGCACCGGCCTCCTCTTCGATGCCGCGCCCGGCCTCAACTGGGGCGTCTGGACCCTGGCCTCCGCCGGCGGCATCCTGCTCTGCGCCCGAGCGGGGGGCGCGCCGGCGCGGTCCGCCCTCCTCGTGCCGCTCGGCTTGGCCGCGGGCTTCGGGGTCGCGGCCGCCGTCACCGCCGCTCCGCTCTTTCATGTCCTCACCGCCGGTGGCGTGGCGTTCCTCCTGGCGATCGCGGTGCTCCTGGCCGGCAACCCGGGGTGGGAGGCGCTGACCGCGCCGTTCATGCTCCGGGTGCCCGTGGCCGCGACGCTCCTGGTGGCCGCCGAGGCGGGCCGCCGCGCGTTCGAGCTCGTCGGTCTCGTCGCGACTCCTCGCCACCGCCCTCTCTTCCGCGGCGTGCTCCTCGCGCTGCCGGTGGTGGGTCTCTTCGCGCTGATGCTCGCGAACGCCGACCCGGTGCTCGCAACCTGGCGGGACGACCTGGCCGACGCGCTGGCCCGCCTGGAGTTCGTGCCCCGCCTCCTGTTCTTCGGCGTCCTGTTCACCGCCGCCCTGGGTGGGTGCGGCGTCGTCCTGCATCGGGGCGGCACCGGGAGCCCGGTGACGGCGGAGCCGGTCAGGACACCTCGCCTCGTGGACACCGAGCGCCTCGTCATCCTCGGCGCGGTCGCCGCACTGTTCAGTGCGTTCCTCGTCCTGCAGCTGAGCTACCTGTTCGGCAACGCCCCGGTCGTCCCCGGATCGGGTGTCACTTTCGCGGAGTACGCTCGACGGGGCTTCGCCGAGCTGACCACGGTGGCAACCCTCTGCACGATCCTGCTGGCCGCTCTGGACCACTGGGCCGCGCGCGGCCCGTGGGAGGGATGGACGCGCATCGCGGCGGTCGCGGTCATCGGGCAGGTCGAGGTGCTGCTGATCTCGGCGCTCCGCCGCCTCTGGCTCTACGAGTCGGCCTATGGCTTCACGACCCTGCGGCTCTACGCCCACGCCTACATGGTCGCGGTCGCGCTCTTTCTCGGGATGCTCGGGTGGGGTCTGGCCAGGGGCTTGACCGCGGGGTGGCTGGCCCGACGGGCGGCGGGGATCGCCGCCGTCGCGATGGCCGCCCTGGTCTACTGGAACCACGAAGCGTGGATCGTCCGGCAGAACGTCGAGCGCTTCCTTCGAACCCATCAGCTCGACACGTCCTACCTGGTCTGGGGGCTCTCGCCGAACGCCGTGCCGGCTCTGGTCCGCGCGATTCCCGAGCTACCGCCCATCCTGGCCGACTCGGTGCGCCACGGACTCCGGCAGCGCTACGGAACGGCTCCCCACGGCGCCCCGTGCCGCTGGTTCGAGTGGAATCGAGGCCGGGAACGCGCGGGGGCGGCGCTCCGCGGGGACGGCATCGTGCGAGGCGACGCCCAGCTCCACCCCCGCGATTGCGTCCTGATCAGCCCCCCGAACGGCCCTCCGGCGTGACCGGGGCGACGGGCGGCACGCGCTCCGGCTGCACGTGCCCGCAGCCGCCGCACGTGCGCAGCGCGAGGCTCGCGTCGAAGCCCTCGATGGCCGCCGTGAGCTCTCCCTCGATGTCGGCCACGTGCATCGTCACCTGGTGGAGGAGCCGATCGCAGCGCTCGCAGAACCAGAGGAGCGATTCGGTCTGCTCGGGGCGACGCTTGACCTCGATCACCAGCCCCCAGGTGTCGGCCGGGC
>DASZJM010000639.1:0-6712 GCA_035948165.1 Candidatus Methylomirabilota bacterium | reverse complement strand
GCCGCGCTTCGAGATCCCGCCGGTGCCAGCCGGCTGGCACCTGGTAGTCCATCGGCACAGGCCGATTGGCACCAGGCATTCGATGAGTGCCGCCGCCTACCAAATTGGCCCACCGCCTCAGCAGTTTGAAGCCACGTGGCTCCTGGTCACGCGTGGCACTCCGATTGCCTCACTGGAGCGCCATGCTGAAGATTACGGTACAGAACAGCCCGAGCGAGGTGAGGTTGAAGCTTGAAGGCAACCTCGCCGGGGCATGGGTGACCGAGCTCGAGGACTGTTGGCGGTCGGTCCACTCGAGTCTCGCGGGTCGCCCGCTCTGTGTGGATCTGGTGGCGGTCGAGCAGGTCGACCGGGCGGGCAGATATCTGCTGGCTCTGATGCGTCGCAACGGGGCGCAGCTGATCGCTTCGGGAGCGGTGATGAGGGAGCTCGTCCGGACCATATCGGGGGACTGGCCCCTCACCGAGGAGTAGTCGACTTGCTGCGAGGCAGAGGGGGCTCCCGGATCGATGTGGCCGCGGCGGCGCTCAGCGTCTTGCTGATCAGCGCCGCCCTTCCGGCCGCGGCCCAGGAGACGCGCCCGGACGGGTCGTCGTCCACGCGAGACGCGGGCGCCATGCCCGAGCGGCTCAAACGCCTGGTCGCGCCGAGCCCGAGTGCGCCATGGCAGCCGCCCGCTCTGCGCGGCTACACGAGCGTGCTCAAGGCCGAAGAGCTCGTGCCCATCGACCCGCAGAAGCGTTACGACCTGCTCGAGCTGATCGACCTCGCCCAGCGGACCAATCCGGAAACACGCGTGGCGTGGGAGGGGGCCCGTCAGGCCGCGATCGGGATCGGCCTGGTCCAGAGCGAGTACTTTCCGGTGCTTGCCCTCGCGGCGCTCGGCGGGTACAAGAGTGTCGCCGTGCCCGCGCCCAAGGATGTTGCGCCCAGCGGGTTCTTCCGGTTCGATCTGGAGCAGGCAGTCCCCATGCTGAACCTGCGATGGCTGCTGCTCGATTTCGGCCGCCGGGGGAATGCCCTCGACGCGGCCAAGGAACGCCTCATGTCGGCCAACCTGGCGTTCAATCGAAAGCACCAGGAGATCATCTTCCGGGTCCAGAGTGCGTTTCTCGCCCTGACGAGTCTTCAGCGGAAGATCGCGGTTGCGCAGAGCGCCCTCGACGCCGCCCGTTCCGTTCGTGAAGCGGCTGAAGGTCAGCTGCAAACCGGGCTGGCCACGCTCCCGGAGGTTTCCCTGGCGCGGCAACAGGAGGCCCAGGCCGCCTTCGATCTGGAGGACGCGCTCGCCCGGGAACGTGACGCGCAGGTGACGCTGGTGGAGAGCATCGGGATTACCCCGACGACGGCGATTCAGGTCACCGACTTTGCCGCGCTGCCGGCTCCGGCCGCCCTCGCGGATTCCGTGGACAAGGTGATCGACCGGGCCCTCGAGAAGCGCCCGGATCTCATCGCGAAGGTGGCGGCGGTCCGCGCCAAGGAAGCAGACGTGCGTCGAGCGCGGGCGGCCTATTTCCCCACGCTGTCCATCGTCGGTGATGTCAGCTCGATCCTGGGCCGGGCGCGGATCACCGGAGGAAACAGGAATACCGGTTGGTTCAGCGCCACCGAGCCCAACTACGGCATTGGGATCGCCCTCGAGTGGAACATCTTCGAGGGCGGCGCGACGCGGCGGCGGGTGGAGCTGGCGGAGGCGGAGCGGCGGGCCGCCGAGCAGGAGGTGACGGCTGCCCGTGACCGGGCCGTCAGCGAGGTGTGGAAGGCCTACACGGATGTCCACCTGGCCATTCGCCGGCTCGATGTCGCCGCCGCCCTCGTGACCGCGTCCGAGCAGTCCTACGAGTCGATCCTGGAGTCCTATCGGCATGGACTCGGCACCTTGACCGACCTTTTGGCCGCCCGCCGCGAGCTGAGCCGCGCCCGGTTCGTCGAGGTCGACACGAAGCTCCAGCTCATGAATGCGTCGGCCGCGTTGGCCTTCACGACCGGCGACTCTCCGCCGGGCCAGTCCCCGGGACGGTAGCGGCGTGATGGGACCACAGATCAACATCATCGGCTCGTTTTTCCCCTCGTGGATGCTGTGCGTCCTGATCGGTATCGTGGCGGCCCTGCTCGTGCGGCTGCTCCTCATCCGCCAGGGGATCGATCCCTACGTCGGCCCGCGCGCACTCGTCTACCCCAGCCTGGCCATTCTGGTCACCCTCGTACTCTGGGTGGCGTTCTTCAGAGTCTAGGGTCATGACCGACGATCGGGCGCGGTCAAGCGAGAGTGGCCGCCGGCTCATTGGTCGACTGATCGGGGCGGGCATCGTCGGCGCGGCGGTCATCGCCGTGATCGTGACGCTGCTGCAATGGGAGACGAGGCCGCAGACGGACGATGCCACGGTGCGCGCCAACTTCGTGGGCATCGCACCCCAGGTCAATGGGCACATCGTCGAGCTTCGCGTCCGGGACAATCAGCAGGTCCAGCAGGGGGAGCTCCTCTTCCTGATCGACCCACGTCCCTACGAGATTGCCCTCGCGCGGGCGCAGGCCACGCTCGCGCTCACGCGGAAGGAGGTCGCGGGGCTGCGAAACGCGGTGTCTTCGGCCGCCTCGGGCGTCGCGAAGGCGGCGGCGCAGCTCGACGCCTCGGCCGCCGACGTCGTTCGGCGGGAGTCCGACCCGGTCGCCGCCGACGCGGAGATTGCCCGTTTGGAGGCCCAGCGGGTGGCCTCGGAGGCCGCCCTGGGGCGCGCGCAGGCCGAGCTCAAGCAGGCCGGGGACCACCTGAGCCGTCTCGAGCCGCTGCTCCCCCGCCAGTTCGTGACCGAGGACCGGGTGGAGGACGCCCGAACGAAGCGGATCTCGGCCGCCATGGCGGTAGAGCAGGCGCGGACGTCCGTTCTCGCCACCGACGCGGCGCTCGATGAGGCACGCGCCAAGAAGCGGGCGGCCCTGGCGACCCTCGCGGCGACGCGCGCCCAGCACATTGCCACCGAGGCCGCTCTCCAGCAGTCGAAGAGTGACCGGGCGCGTGCGGAGGACAACGTTGGACAGGAGGCGGGCATGAACGCCCGGCTGGCGGCCGCCGAGGCGGCGGTGCGCTCCGCGGAGCTGGACCTCGAGTACACCCGGGTACAGGCTCCCTTCAACGGCCGCGTCGTCAACCTCAACATCTCCATCGGTGCTTTTGCCCGCACCGGCGTCGAAGTGTTCACGCTCGTCGATGTCGCCAACTGGTACGTCATGGCCAACTTCCGCGAGACCCAGCTCCGCCACATTCCCGCCGGCGCCCCCGCGGACATCTATCTCCAATCTCATCCCGGGCGACACTTCCGCGGCACGGTTGTCGGCCTGGGATGGGCCGTGTTGCCGGAGAATGGCACCAGCGTCAACGGGTTGCCGCGCGTCGAGCGGTCCCTCGACTGGATCCGGCTCGCCGCCCGCTTTCCGGTACGCATCAAGGTGGAAGACCCGGACGAATCGTTCCGGGTAGGGGCCTCCGCCGTCGCCACGGTTCACGGTACGCTCAAGCGCGCGGATCGGTGATCTCGTGGCCGCGTGGGTGGCCTTCCTGCGCCGCGAGCTCGCCCCCACGCCCGGACGAGGCGCCGCGACCTTTCGCCTGACCCTGGCCTGCCTGGTCACCACCGTCCCGATCCTGACGCACCGCTTCCAGTTCGCGCTCGTGGCCTTGATCCTCATGTACCTGATCACGCAGGAGGACACCGCCGCCACGCTCCTCGGCACGATTCTCGGGGTCGTCGGTCTCACCATCAGCCTGGGTCTGGCCCTGCTCGCGTGGATGGTCGTGCTCGACATCGCCTGGCTGCGGATCTGCGTCATCGCCGCCTTCCTCTTTGGCGGACTCTTCCTCAAGCGTGTTCTGAGCATCGGTGCGCTCGGCTCCGCGCTCGGCCTCCCCGGTGCCCTGATGATGATCCTGCCCGACGTGATGTCGGTACCCGACGTCTCCTCGCCATCGCCGGAGGTGCTGACCGAGGCGGTCCTCTGGTTATGGCTCAGCGCGACCCTCGGGCTCGGCGTGAACATCGGGGTGCAGCTTCTGCTCGCGTCGGGCGACCCCCTGACGCTCCTGGAGCGTGAGCTCGATACGAGGCTCCGCGTCGTAGCGGAGACCGTCCGCCGCCTGGCCGGCACGGCTGTGCCGGCATCTCCGCCAGCCATCTCGATCGACTCTCTCGCCACCTCCGGCATGTCGCGGCCGCTCGCCTTGCTGAAGAACGCCTCGCTCACGCGGAGCTGGGCCCGGGAGCGTCACGAGAAGCTGGCCGCGATCATCACGCTGGTCGACCGGCTGGTGACGGACGCCGCGGCCCTCCAGACGCTCGCACCGTCATCGCCGGCGGATGCCGCCACGCAGGCCTCGCTGCTCCGGGTGGCCGATGCCTGCGAGCTGGTGAGAAAAGCGTTGGCCGAGCGGCGGCGCCCTGCGCCTCCCGAGTGGGCGACACTCCCGGCTTCCGCCGCCACCGGCACGAGGTGGCCGCCCCTCGCGGACATGGAGGGAGCTCTCGACCAGATCGCGCTCGCGGTGCGGATCGAGGCGCCCGCGGAGCGACGCGAGGAAGCAAGGCCAGGCCTCTTGCTGCCCGATGCCTTCACCAATCCCGAGTACGTCCAGTTCGCGGTCAAGGGCGCCGCCGCGTGTCTGATCTGCTACGTCCTCTTCGTCGGATTCGATTACCCGGGCATCTACACCTCGGTCATCACCTGCTTCGTCGTGTCGCTCACGACCATCGGGTCGAGCAATCAGAAGGGCGCGCTGCGCTTCGGCGGCGCTGCCGTCGGGGGACTGATGGGGCTGTTCGCCCTCGTGCATGCGTTTCCGAACGTCGACGGCATCGGTGGCTTCTGGCTGGTCTTCGCGGGCGGCACCGCGGTCGCCGCGTGGATCAACTTCGGCACCCCCCGGGTCTCGTACGGGGGATACCAGACCGGGCTCACCTTCTACAAGGCGGTGTTTCAGGGCTTCGGCCCCGCCGTCAGCGCGACCGTCCTCCGCGACCGCCTCATCGGCGTCGCCCTCGGTCTGATCGTGTTCGGCCTCCTGGAGCACGTGCTCTGGCCGGTCCGCGCGGCGGATCGGATGCGTGAGCGCTTGGCGGACGTCTTCCACTCACTGGCGGCACTGGCGCTCGCGTGCGCCAACCCGGGAGGTCTGCGGCCCGCCGAGGTGGATGCGCACCGCCGCCTCATCTCGCAGCAGGTGGCGGACGTTCAGGGTTTCATCGAGTCCTCGAAGTTCGAGCTCGACGGCGGGAGCGCGCGAGCCACCGCGCAACTACTTGGCGATGCCCAGACCGTCTTCCTCGTTCTCTTGGCGATCGCCCGCCACGAGGGTGTGCTCCCCGTATCGTCGCGGGAGGCAATGCTGCGGCTGCCGAGGGACGGGTCGGCGGTCCTGGAGGCGCTGGCCGAGCACGTGCGGCGGGGCGGCGACGTGCCCGCCATCGATCCCGACGACACGCTGGCCACCGCCGAGCGTGAAGACGACCCGGACCACGGAATACATGTCCTCAATCGGGAGCTCGTGGTGGCGGTCAATCGACTGGTGGCGGATGGGCGGCGAGTGTCGACGGTGTGATCACGGGCGGATGCGGCACATAACAAGTGAAGGAGACACGATGGCAAAGTCGGCCGCAGAACAGATCGTAGAACTGATGATCGATGCTGGCATTCAACGCGTGTACGGAGTCGTCGGCGACTCGATAAACCCGATTATTGATGCTATTCGAAGAACCGATGGAAAACTTCGATGGGTGCACTGTCGAAATGAGGAGGTGGGCGCATTCGCCGCCGGTTCGGATGCGCTTTTGACCGGGCAGATCGCGGCCTGCGCCGGATCGTGTGGTCCCGGCAATCTGCATCTGATTCAGGGGCTCTACAATGCCCATCGGAATAGGGCGCCCGTGTTCGCGATCGCCGGCCAGGTCCCAACCCGGTTCCTCGGCACCGAATACTTTCAGGAGACACATCCGGAGAGGATTTTCCGAGATTGCAGCCACTATTGCGAGGCGGCTTACACCGCGGTCCAGGCGGCCACCATGAGCAGGCTCGCGATTCAATCCGCAATCACCAAGCGCGGCGTTGGCCTGGTTTGCATTCCGGGGGATACCCTGGCGCAACCCGCCGCGGTCGACTTGCCGGCGCATCCATTTTTCACCGATCCCCCGCGCATTCGCCCGACGGATGACGATCTCGAAAAGTTGGCCCAAATCATCAACTCGGCGCGGCGACCGGTAATATTCGGCGGCGATGGGTGCCGGGGCGCTCGGGAACAGGTGTTGGCGCTGTCACAAAAGCTCAATGCCCCGATCGGATATTCCTACCGCGGGAAGGACGTTCTGGAAGCCGACAATGCCAACGGCGTGGGAATGACCGGCCTCTTGGGCTGGGGTGGACTACAACATGGACTGGACCGATGTGATCTTCTGATCTTGCTCGGAACAGATTTCTTCTACACCGATTTCATTCCAAAGCGGGCGAAGATCGTTCAGATCGACAGCGATCCCACGCACGTGGGACGTCGAGTCCCACTGGAACTAGGTCTCTGTGGCCACATCGCCGAGACGCTCAACGCGCTACTTCCTCGCATCAAGTCGCAGGCGGTCGATCGGGCATTTCTCGACGAAGTCCTCGGCGCTCACGAGACTGCGAGAAAGCACATGCGGGTATACGTCGAGCATGGTGGAGCCGATGGGAAGCT
>DASZJM010000638.1:0-3273 GCA_035948165.1 Candidatus Methylomirabilota bacterium | reverse complement strand
GTCGTTCGCTATGGCAATCCGTAGTATGACTTCACGGCGGCAGTGAGAAGATCCGCGGCTGCTGCCGTGCCGACCTTCCAAGCGCCCGACGCGGCCTTCGCCACCATCGTGCCCATCCTCCCGGCCACGCGCACGAGGTCGTCGTCCGCAAAGGCCGCGACCATGTGCGCCCAGAGACCGCCCTGATCGCCGGCGACCTAAGACTGCCGCGTCGAACTACCGTCCGGCATGGTGGAGGGGATTCTACCCTGGCCGCGGGTGATGCCGACGGCTTGAGGGTGCGGAGGGGGGCGTCGTTACGCGACAACACCCGCGAGCTGCTGACGATCCCGACTTAGGAGAGCGCGAACAGCAGGAGCGGGAGCCCCAGCATCATGGCCGTGGCGGTGGGACCTGCTGGCGTCTCTCCGAGGCTTGGGTGGCGCGCCGCCTTGACCTCGGCGGACGCACGGCTCGCCCCCCCTCGCTTCCTTCCTGGAGTCCCTCTACTTCACCTTGAGCCAATGCAGCGGCCCGCGGCACTTCCTTCCACGCCTGCAAACCGCTAGAACTGAGGCGACGCACAGGCAGGAGCAGTCGCTCACCCGCCAGGAGATGCTCAAGCGCCTGCCGACGCTCTCGCAACGGCCGCTTGTCCTGCTCCCCATCTAGCTCCAGCAGATCGAAGGCCATCAGCATTGGTGGAGTGGCCACATCGTCTTTCGGCTGCTCAAGTTCTCGGTCCGCATGTGCAGGGGGTCAACGATACGGCCGCACTTGGGGCAGTCGTGGGTGGGCTCGCCGGGCCAGCGGGGCGGGACCATGGGCGACAGAATAGCCTAGCAGGTGCCCTGGTCAATCCCGCACGTGACTCGGCTGTAGTAAGGTCGCTGCTGGCCGCCCCGCTCCGTCCCTCCTAGACGATGCGGCCAAGTGAGGGCTTGGTAGTGGACCGACGAGCGTTCCTCGGCACCTTGACTGGCGGCCTCGTCGCCGCGCCGCTCGCCGTCGGGGCGCAGCCGGCGGGGAAGGTGGCCAAGATCGGGTATCTGACCGGGAGTTCCGTGGGCCCCCTCGATGCATTCAGGCAGGCGCTGGGTGAGCACGGGTACATTGAGGGACAAAACATCGCGATTGAGATCAGATCAGCTGAGGGAAGAGTTGAGCGACTTTCCACCCTTGCCACCGAATTGGCTCACCTCAATGTCGATGTGTTCCTGGTGACCGTCAACAGAGTAGCCGTGGTCGTGCGAGAGGTAGCTCCGAAGACCCCCATCGTGATGACGGGTGCCGAGGAACCACTTCGCCTTGGGCTCGTCAAGAGTCTAGCCCGGCCGGGCGGCAGCATCACGGGAATCGCGATCGTGGCCGGCCCGGAGATCTATGGTAAGAACCTGGAGTTACTGAAGGCGGTCCTACCCGGGAGGGCACGCATCGCGGCTCTCTTCAATACCACGTCTTCCGTCAACGCACTCTGGCTGAAGGCCACTGAAGAGGCGGCCGGAAAGCTGGGGGTGAGGCTTGTGCCGACCGGAGTCCGCAGCCCCGCGGACTTCGAACACGCGTTTGCGCTGATGAAGCAAGCGGAGGCGGCAGGGTTTGTCGTCCTTGGTGAGCCGCTCTTCTTTGGCCCCAACAGCCGGCTGGTCAACGATCTCGCACTGCGGAGTGGGCTGGCTTCCATGTGGCCCCTTCGAGCTGGCGTAGACGAGGGTGGCCTGATGTCTTATGGCGTTCCTGTGCCCGATTCGTATCGCGGCGCGGCAACCTACGTCGTTAAGATTCTTCGGGGTGCCCAGCCTGGTGACTTGGCGATGGAGCAGCCGACGAAGTTCGAACTGGTCATCAATCTCAAGACCGCCAAGGCCCTCGGCCTGACGATCCCGCCGTCGCTCCTGCAACGGGCGGATCAGGTGATTGAGTAGTGGATCTTCGAGCATTCATTGGCGCAATCGCTGGTGGTCTCCTCATCGCGCCGCTCGCCGCTGCCGAGACGCCGGGGCCGCCGCCAGGCGACCGCGTGCTGATCGTCGACACGCACGTTCATCCGCTGCGCAGCCTGCGTCGCGGCGGTAGTGCCATCTCGGCGTCCGAGCTCCTACGGCTGATGAACACGTTCTCCGTCGAGAGGATGGTGCTCCTGCCGCCGCCCTTTCCTGAGGGGCACCCCGGTACCTACGGGGCGCGCGAGATCAAGGGCATCGTCCGCGATGGCCACGGCCGGCTGGCCATGGTTGCCGGCGGCGAGTCCCTGAACCCCGTGATCCAGGCGACGCCGCCCGAGAACGTCTCGGCCCGCGTTATGCGCGATTTCCGCAAGGAGGCCGAGGCCATCGCCAAGGGCGGCGCGGTGGGCTTCGGCGAGATCGCCCTCGAGCACTTCTCGTCGGGACGAGGCCGGCATCCCTACGAGTCGACGCGGCCAGATCACCCGCTGCTCCTGCTCCTAGCCGACATCGCGGCGGACCACGGGATGATCATCGACGTGCACATGGAGGCGGTGCCGGAGGACATGCCGATGCCGCGCCCTGGCCGCGGGGAGAACCCCACCGAGCTGCATGCCAACATCCCAGCGTTCGAGCGGCTGCTCGACCACAACCGTGAGGCAAAGATCGTGTGGGCGCACGCCGGCTGGGACCTCACAGGCGAACGCAGGGTCCCGCTCATGCGGAGCCTGCTCGACCGGCACCCGAACCTGTATATGAGCATCAAGATTGACTCGGCAGGATTCCTTGGCACGAAGCCGATGGGCGAGGGCGTCGTGCGGCCCGGCTGGCTGGCGCTCCTGCGGGCTTTCCCCGATCGCTTCGTGATCGGCAGCGACCAGTTCTTCGGGGAGGCCACGGAGCGCCTCGAGCACGCTCGGGAGTTTGTCGATGCGCTCCCGCCCGACCTTGCGCGGCGCGTCGGGCGCGACAATGCGCTCCTCCTCTATCGTCTCCCAGCCCCCACCCCCTGATCGGGCAATGGCCCGCCGGGCGGGCAGCAGCGCCCCTTGGTCTAGCACGATAGACTCGGGCTGCCGGGTGCCAGCCGACACACCCGGCCTTCGCCCTGTCCGCCGCTGAGAGCAAGCCCAGCCGTTACGGCAACGAGACGCTGGTGCTGTCGCCGGAGTTGCTGATGGTGAAGGTACCGGCAGACTGCACCGGGGTGTAGACGTAGCTACCCCAGCCAGCGGGACCGTTCGGGACCGACGCCATGAAGGGACCGCCCACCTGACCGAGCGAGTTGGTCACCGCCGACGTGAGGTCGGTCAGCGCGGCAGGAAGTGACCCGACGTGCGCCGAGTAA
>DASZJM010000637.1:0-3916 GCA_035948165.1 Candidatus Methylomirabilota bacterium | reverse complement strand
CCGCTGCCCACGCCCACCTCCAGCACGCGCCAGCCGGCCGCGATGCGGCAGAAGCGGAGGAAGCGCCGGCGCACGCGCGCCTGGGTGGGGGTGCGGCCGCGCGACTCCATCATGCGCACGTAGCGCGCCGGATCCGGCTGGCGGTCGATCGCCCGCCACGGGTCGGGATGCGGGGCCATGGAGGTCCTTCAGGCGAAGTGGTCGGGGAACAGCTCGCCCAGCAAGCGCAGGAGCCCGCCGTCGGCGGCGGTCGGGGCGATCCGGTCGGCGGCCCGCCGCACCACCTCCGGCGCGTGCGGCATCGCGACGCCGAGGCCGGCTTCGCGCAGCATCTCGAGGTCGTTCTCCTGGTCGCCCACCGTCACCACGCGCTCGAGCGGCACGCCCACGTGCCCGGCGAGGTGGGCCAGCGCCGCGCCCTTGGAGGCCGCCACCGGGATGATCTCGAGGTAGTCGTGGCGCGTGCGCACCAGGCGGCCGTGCTCGGCCACGATCGGGGTCAGCTCCTCCCGCACGATGTCGAGATCGCGCGGATGCCCGATCAGCAGGCTCTTGATGAAGGATCCGAGCGCGAGGAACTCCTCGAGGTCCGGGACCACGTCCACCGTGAGCCCTTCCTCCTCGCAGTAGTGCCGGACCGGCAGCGTGCGCTCGGCGCAGAACAACCGGTCGTCCCGATAGAAGATCGGGTGCACCGGTGCCTGCGAGACCACCGTCCACGCCCGGCGGAGCACGCCGCGCGGCAGGGTGAGCGACACCAGGTCGGGCTCGCCCGCGCCGCCGCGCACCACCGCCCCGTTGTAGTAGATGACCGGCGCGGTGATGCCGAGCTGGTCGCGGTACGGGTCGGCCGCGGCGGGCATGCGGCCGGTGGCCAGCGAGATGGCGAGTCCGCGCGCGGTCGCGCGTTGGAAGGCCTTCACCAGGGCGGGGTCGAGCTGCAGGGAGTCGTCGAGCAGGGTGCCGTCGAGATCGCAGACCAGGAGGTCGTACCGGGCGGGCGCGTGATCCGGCGCGGCGCCCTCGCGCCCTCCGGCCCGGCTCACGCTCGGCGCTCGCCCCGGTGGAAGCGCGCCGCGCACTCGCGGCTGCAGAAGTACGCGGGCGCGCCGCCCGCCTCCTCGCGGACCGCGCGCGACATCAGCACGTAGGTCTGGCAGACCGGATCCTTGACCAGCTCGTCGCGGCGGGGCGGTGCTGCGGGCAGCCGGCCCTTCAGCACCGACGGCAGGCGCGAGAGGGCCATCACGACCAGGAGGAGGCAGGCCAGGATCAGCAGCGCGCGCATGGCGCGTTCAGCGGGGATCGGGCCGGATCGAGAGGGACCGGAGGAAGTCGCGATCCTGCTCGGTCAGATCGAAGCCCTCGGGCGAGACCGCGGCCGCGTCTCCGCCCCGACCGCCCGAGAAGAAGATGCCGGTCTCGGCCCCGCGCCGCAGGATCTCCTGCACCGCCTCGCGCGAGGCCTCGGTGGCCTTCATCGACACCTCGATCGCGCGGAGCAGCTTGTCCATCAACTGATCCGCCGGGCGCTCTTGCGTCATGCGCTTTACGATAGCACACTGACGCGGCGAGGCTTCCCGTGCCCCCCGAGACCGGCGACCGCGAGTGGCGCTTCGTCCGCAGCGACGAGCGCGAGCGCATGGGCAAGCTCGTCCTGCGCGAGGACGTCTGGCGCCTGCCCACCGGCGTCGAGAAGCGCTACCCGATCTTGCAGGTGGGCCTCACCGTCGGGGTGGTCCCGTTCGTGGACCGCGAGCGCGTGCTCCTGGTCCGCCAGTTCCGCCACCTCGCCCGCGCCGACTCCTGGGAGCTGCCGGGCGGTGGCGGGCTCCCCGGCGAGAGCCCAGAGGCGGCCGCGCAGCGCGAGCTGCGAGAGGAGGGCGGCTATCGCGCGGGCCGTCTCACCTTCCTCACCCGCTTCCTGCCGTCGGCGGCCTACCTCGACGAGACCGCTCACTGCTTCATCGGGGAGGACCTGGTCGCCGACCCGCTGGCCTCGGACGACGACGAGTTCTTCGAGCGACGCGCGGTGCCGTTCCGCGAGGCGGTGGCGATGGCGCTCGACGACCGCATCACCGAGTCGGTCTCCAAGCTCGCCCTCCTCGCCGCCGCCCTCCGCCTGAACGTCCGCCCCTAGTACGTCGCGCGGCCACCTGAAAGGTCGTAGACCGCGCCAGTGCTGAACGTGCACTGGTCGGAGGCGAGCCAGGCCACCAGCGCCGCGACCTCCTCCGGCGTGCCCACGCGGCCCATCGGGATCTTGGAGACCAGCAGCTCCACCGTGCTCGCCTCCATCTGCTCGAGCAGCTCGGTGCCGATCACCGCGGGGGCCACCGCGTTGACCAGGATGCCGCGGGTGGCGACCTCCTTGGCCAGCGCCTTGGTGAGCCCGATGACGCCGGCCTTGGCGGTGGAGTAGGGCACCAGCGTCGGGTTGCCCTCCTTGCCCGCGATCGACGCGATGTTGACGATGCGGCCGCTCCCCTGCCGCAGCATCACCTTCACCGCGGCCCGGCAGCAGAGGAAGACGCTGGTGAGGTCCACGTCGATCACGCGCTGCCAGTCCTCGTCGGTGAGCTCCCAGATCGGGAAGGAGCGCCCGGTGATCCCCGCGTTGTTCACCAGCACGTCGAGACGGCCCCACGTCTGCTCCACGCGGGTCACCGCCCCGTCGACGTCGCGGGCACGCGTCACGTCGGCGGTCAGGGCGAGCGTGTCCGGCCCGATCGCCCGGGCCGCCGCCTCCACCGCGGCGCCGTCCTGATCCAGCAGGGCCACCCGCAGGCCGTCGGCGGCCATCCGGGCCGCGATCGCCCGCCCGATGCCGCGGGCGGCGCCGGTCACCAGCGCGGTCTTCCCCGGAGGCACCATCGCTAGTAGGCCGGCGGGGCGTAGACCGAGAGGAAGAAGAGCGGGGTCGCTCCCGGGTTCTTGACGTGGTGGAGCGCGCCCGCCGGGATCAGCGCGCACGCGCCGGACCGCACGTGGTGCTCGGTGCCCTCGATGGTCAGGATGGCCTCTCCCTCGATCACGTAGACGATCTGGTCGCCCGCGTGGGTCTCTGCCGGCCCTCCGTCCTGGCCGGGCGCGATGGTCATGACCGCGGTCTGGCTCTGCGCGGTCTCCTGCAGCACCTGGAAGAACCGCCCGCGATGCCGCCCCACGTCGACCACCGGCCGGGTCATGGCGCTCCTCCCGCCGCCTCGCGGGACTCGCGCCAGGCCTGGGTGCGCCGATCCACCCCGCGCATCAGCGCCCAGTAGCCAAGCCGCACCGCGAGCCCGATGCCCACGATGCACACCGACATGGCGGCGGCCTGCGCCGCGTCACCCGCGTCGTCCATGAGGAGCACCGCGACCGCGGCCAGCTCGGTTCCGGGAGCCACCAGGAAGACCACCGCGGACAGCGTCACCATCGCGTTCAGGAAGAAGTACATGCTGATGGCCACGATCGACGGCAGGGCCATCGGGACCGTGACCCGCCAGAAGGTCCGGTAGAACGGGACGCCGAGCGAGGCCGAGACGTTCTCGAACTCGGCGTCCATCTGCCGCAGCGCGGTGGTGGCGGTGAGGAAGCCCACCGTGAAGTAGTGGATCACGTTGGAGACGATCAGGATCGCGAGGGTGCCGTAGAGCGCGTTCAGCACGCTGCCCGCCGCGTTGAACGTGAAGATGTAGGCGAGGCCCAGGACCATGCCCGGGATCGACACCGGGAGGACCGCGAGCAGGTAGAGGAGCCCGCTGCCGGCGACGCGGCACTTCTCGACCACGTAGGCGCCCACGAAGGTGAGTACGGTGCCCACCACCGCGGTGAGCGCGGCCACGTAGACGCTGTTCCAGAGCGGCGCGTACCCGCCCACCGTGTCGAAGCGGTAGTGGCGCAGGGTCGGGGTGAAGTTGTACGGCCAGCGCAT
>DASZJM010000636.1:0-3910 GCA_035948165.1 Candidatus Methylomirabilota bacterium | reverse complement strand
CGGCAGTCGCCCACCATGGAGGTGAGCGAGTAGGCCTCGTAGCGCGTCAGCGGCACCATCTTCTGGGCGGCGAGGAAGTCCACCGTCTCGCGCACCGCGATCACCATCGCCTTGTTCAGATCCTCGTCGAAGCCGGTCATGATGAAGTGGGTGGGCGTCTCGATGCGCGGGAACTCCGCCTTCATGTCCTTGCGCACGATGAGCTGCATGACGATCTCGCGGTAGGAGCACTCGAGCGCGGTCAGGTTGACCTCGCCGTTGCCCTGGCGGCAGTGCGAGTCGCCGGTCCACACCAGCCCGCCCTTGAGGAAGATCGGGATGAAGATCGTCGTCCCCGCCTGCAGCTCGTTGATGTCCATGTTGGAGCCGTTCTTCCACGGTCGGAGCGTGGAGACCGGCGCCATCGGGTCGGTGGAGCCGCCCTTGCGGGGCGACGGGTCCTTGGGGTCGATGCCGACCGCGAGCGTGCCCGGGAACGGCTGCAGGTCGATGGTGACGCCCGGCTTGAACTCGGCCTGCTTCTTGTCGAGGTCGAGGTAGAAGTACCTCACGAAGCCGTCCGGCATCTCGGACGCGAGCGCGCCGATGGTGGGGAACTCCTTGCCGGGCAGGTTGAAGTTGGTGCCGAAGGCCTTGGGCGTGATCTTGAGGATGCGGATCTCCATCACGTCGCCCGGCTCCGCGCCGTTGACGTAGATGGGGCCGGTCAGCGAGTGGGGGCCACCGCCCGGGTTGGCCTTCCGCAGCGCGATGATCTCGTCCATGGTGGTGCCGGGCTGGATCTTGTTGTGCGCGTGCATCATGGTCTCGACCGCCACCGTGTCGCCGGAGTTGACCACCAGCTTGGGCGGCTCGGCCGGATCGAGCCAGCCCCACTGGGTGGTCTCGAGGGTGGCGGGAAGTACATGGTAGGTGCCGCCGGAGACCGCGACCTTGCGGTCGCGCTTGCCCTCGTCGGGCGCCTGCGCGAGCGCGTAGAAGCCGACCGCGAGCAGGCAGGTCAGCGAGGCGAGGGTGGCAAGCAGCCACTTCCGGGTCCTGAGCTTGGCCATCACGTGTTCTCCTCTGAGGTGTAGGGTCACGTGCCGGTACTCCCTCGGACCGACCGCGGGCGGCATTCTAGCAGGAAACGACGGCAACCGACCGGACAGCGCTACCATGACCTCGGGAGGTGCCGGCCTTGACCGATCCCGCAACGCGTCTCGCGCGGGCCCTGCGCTCGCTGGACGGCCTGTCGGTCGGCGACGCCTTCGGGGAGGCGTTCTTCAGTAACCCCACCAACCTGGCCCCGCGGATGGAGGCCCGCATCGCCCCCGACCCGCCGTGGCACTACACCGACGACACGATCATGGCGATGTCGGTGGTGGAGACGCTCGAGGAGCACGGCCGCATCGACCAGGACGGGCTGGCCGCCCGCTTCGGCCGGAAGCTCGTGCTCGACCCGTGGCGCGGCTACGGCCGGGTGACCCACCAGATCGTGAGCGAGATCGCCCGCGGCGGCGACTGGCGCCGGCTCTCCGCGGCCGCGTTCGGCGGCGTCGGCTCCATGGGCAACGGCGGCGCGATGCGGGCGGGCCCGATCGGCGCATACTTCGCGGGTGACCTTGGCACCGCCGCCGCCCAGGCGCGCCTCGCCGCGGAGGTGACCCACGCCAACGTGGAGGGCCAGGCGGGTGCGATGGCGGTGGCGGTCGCGGCGGCCTGGGTCGCGGGCGGGGCCGTCGACGCGGCGGGGCTCTTCGACGCGGTCCTCGACCTGGTGCCGCCGGGCGAGACGCGCGTCGGCATCGAGCAAGCGGCCGCGCTCGGCGGCGAGGTGGACGTCCTCACCGTGATGAGCGTGGTCGGCAGCGGGCTCCTGTCGCTCTCGCAGGACACGGTGCCGCTCGCGCTCTGGTGCGTGCGGCATCACCTGGACGACTACGCGGCCGCGCTGTGGGCCGCGGTGGGCGCCTTCGGCGACTCGGACACGCTCGGCGCCATCGTGGGCGGCATCGTGGCGATGCGGGACGGCGGCCGCGGGGTGCCCGAGGAGTGGCGGCGCGCGCGCGAGCCGCTCTCCACCTTCACGCGCTACGGCTAGGGCTTGCCCGCGAGCGCGCGCTTGAGCTGGTCGAGGTGGTTGTCGTCGTGCCAGGCGATGAGGCCGACGAAGTCCTTCACGGTCATGCGGCCGCGGGTGGGGTGGACGCCGCCGCGGTCCAGGTGCTCCGGGCGGAGGCCGTGGAGGAACTTCATGGTCTCGTCGCGGCGGACGCGAAAGGCCTGCAGGGCTTCACCCGCGTCGTTGCGCTGGTACTGACGCTCGACGGCCCAGCGGTCGGGATCGGCGGGGAGGAAGTGCGGCTCGTCCATCTCCATGATGAGCTGGAAGCGCTGCATGAACGACTCCTCGGTGTCGCGCACGTGGCACAGCGTCTCCTTGGCCGACCAGCTCTTGTCGTCCGGGCGCCGGCTGAGCGCCGCGTCCGACACGCCCTTGATGGCGGCCGCGAAATCGGTCGCGGTGTGCTCCATGCGCGCCATCTGCTCTTCGAGACTCGCCATGAGGATCCCCCCGTCGGTGACCAGTTGGTGAAACAGGTGCGACTCCCTCGCGTAGAACCCCTGGGTGTGGAAGGAGTCGCCCAGCCGCAGCAGAGTATAGTCCACGTGGTGTCCCACCTCGTGGAGCAACGTGCGGAGGAAGGTGCGGAAGGCGACCACGCGCTTCTGCCGCGCGGTGCGCATCCAGAGCGTAATGAGCGGCGGCTCCGTCGCGCGATGCGTGGTCTCGTAGAGCCCGTGTAGCTCGCCCCAGCCCGCGTGGGGCCGGGCGGCCAGCACCTTCACCCGCGCCGGCGGCGCCCCCAGCGCGGCGGCCAGGCCCAGGACGAGGCGCTGCGCGGCCGATTCGGTGTGGGCGCGGTCGCCGCGGTCGAGAGCGCGGGCCAGCGCGGTGACCAGGGGCTGCAGGCGCGGGGCCTGCGGCAGCGGCACGGTGACGATGCCGTCGCTCTCGAGATAGATCGCCTGCTGCCGCCGCGTGAGTCGGTTGAAGTAGGCGAAGGGCATCCGCTCAAGGATGCTACCGCCGGGGGCGGGTCGGGGCAACCCGGAGGCGCGGCCAGGGAGGCGTTGACGTGGCTCCGGCACGTGTTCTACGGTGGGCGCGCTCGACTCTGCCGCTCACCTCCGGACAGGAGCGCCCACGTGCACACCCCGGTCGACTACCTCGACCCGAAGCTGCCGCCCGGGCTCGCGCTGGCGCCGATCCCGGTGGTGGACGCCACCGAGGAGAGCCTGCGCCGCTACGGCCATCTCGTCTCGGATCCGCGCGAGCGCCCGATCGAGATCGTCCGGTGGCCCGCGCAGGGCTCGCGCCCGGTCGACGCGGACACCGGGGATCAGAGCGGGACCACCGAGGGCGTGTTCGTCAGCGAGTGGCAGGGCGACATCCTGTACGGCCGCAACGAAGCGGTCGGCGGACACTACGTCCTGGCCTACGCGGTGCCGCCGGAGCGCGCGCGGACCGGGCACGCGGAGCCACCGCGCCGGATGCTGCTCTGGCACGCGAACTACCATCCCGACGGCGGCCAGCTCTTCTTCCCACTGGACCCGCGGCCGTTCTACGTGCCGCTCGCCCTGCCCGGGGACGACGTGACCCCGGAGCGCTTCGTGTGCTTTCGCTTCGACGGCCGCCACGGGCTCTACATCCATCCCAACATCTGGCACGAGGGCGTGTTCGGCGCCCGCGGGATGCAGCGCTTCTTCGACAAGCAAGGAGCGGTGCACGCCCGCGTCTCGGTCGACGTCGCGCGCGAGTTCGGCTGCCTCCTCGAGGTGACGCTGTAACAGCTCGGGCCACAGCTGACGCGCGACCGTGTATCTGCGCGTCCACGTCTTGTCGGAGCGGAGCGCGTTGGAGTGA
>DASZJM010000635.1:0-6937 GCA_035948165.1 Candidatus Methylomirabilota bacterium | reverse complement strand
TGATCGCGACGACGATCATCAACTCGATGAGGGTGAAGCCGCGCTGGTTGCCCAGCATCTTACGGTTCCAGAACCTGTTCATTGCTCTTCCTCCTGGAAGCTTGTGGCCTTGCGGCCGAGTATGGAAGTTGAATTGCTTCTGGCAGGAGGCAATTGCAGGTTCGATGCCACCGGGAGCCGCCGAAATTCCGTCAACTAGCTGACACTGGGCCGCGATCCACTCCGCGCTTATGTTCCCAGCAAGATACTGAATTCTATGACTTAATATGACATTCCATTGGTTGATCCGCCGCGGCCTTCGTGTTGCTGACGGCGGACCAGGAGTTGACATCACCTGTTAGCGTCAGGCCGAGGAATGTCATTCGTCGCCGGGCGCACCACGCTTGGCCAGGCTGTGCTTCTGCAGCTTGTAGCGGAACTGGCGGAAGGTCATCCGCAGCAGCTCGGCCGCTTTCGTCTGGACGCCGCCCGTTCGATCCAGCGCGCGCTGCAGATAGCGGCGCTCCAGGTCATCTAGTGTGGACTCGAGGTCCAGACCCTCCTCGGGGATGTCGACGAGCTCGGGCCCCCGGGTGGGGCGCTCCCGGCGTACGGATTCGGGGAGCGCGTCGGCTCCGAGCATGTCACCGGCGCCCAGCACGATCGCCCGCTCGAGGACGTTCTCGAGCTCCCGGATGTTGCCGGGCCAGTGGTAGCGCTCGAGAACCGCCAGGGCCTCCGGAGTGACGCCGCGGACGTCCTTGCCGAGGTCCTTGCTGAATTTCTGCAGGAAGTGCGCGATGAGGATGGGAATGTCCTCACGACGCTCGCGCAGCGGCGGCAGGTGGATCGGCAGCACGTTCAGGCGGTAGAAGAGGTCCTCGCGCATCACCCCGTCCCGCACCGCGGTCTCCAGGTCGCGGTTCGACGCGGCGATGAGACGCACGTCGGTCTTCACATCGCGCGTGTCTCCCACCCGACGGATCTCGCGCACCTGAATGGCTCTCAGGAGTTTGACCTGCAAGAGCGCGGGGATCTCCGTGATCTCGTCCAGGAAGAGCGTGCCGCCCTCGGCGGCGGTGAACAGGCCGATCTTGTTGGCCACCGCTCCGGTGAACGCTCCCTTCACGTGGCCGAAGAGCTCGGACTCCATCAGCCCTTCCGGGATCGCGCCGCAGTTCACCGACACGAACGGCTTGTCCCGGCGGTGGCTGTTGAAGTGAATGGCGCGGGCGACCAGCTCCTTGCCGGTGCCGCTCTCGCCGGTGATCATGACCGTCGAGGGGCTGTCCGCGATCTTCCGGATCGTGTCGAAGACTTCCACCATCCGGGAGCTCTTGCCGATGATGTTCTCGAAGCGGTGCTGAGTCTCCAGCTGCTTGCGGAGGTACTGGTTCTCGGCGCGCAGGTGCTTGCGCTCGAGGGCGTTCTTGATGATCAGGTTGACTTCGTCGAGCTTGAAGGGCTTGGTGATGTAGTCGTACGCCCCGAGCTTCATCGCCTCCACCGCGGTCTCGGTCGAGGCCATCGCGGTCACCATGATCACCGCGGTGTCGGGCGACTGCTCCTTGGCCGAGCGCAGGACCTGGAGACCGTCCACCTTCGGCATGCGAAGGTCGGTGATGATCGCGTCGAAGGGATCGCGTCGAATCGCCTCGATCGCGGCGGCTCCGCCCTCGGCGAGCGTGACGTCGTAGCCGGCCTTCTGAAGCGTGATCGCCAGCAGGTCACGCATGCTCTTCTCGTCGTCCACCACCAGAACCCGTGCCTCGCTCATGTCTTCCTCGTCTCGCGGAGTCGGAGCCCGGCGATCGCTGTGGGCCGATCGACTCGTCGCGTCAGGGTGCTCATCTGCTGCTGCCTATCCGAATGTTAGCGCTCACCCCCGGCTTGATCCATCCGGGGCCGGGAGGGTGAGGATGAACGTGGTGCCTTCGCCGATCCGGCTCCGAACCTCGATGGAGCCACCGTGTTCCTCGGCCACGCGATAGACGAGCGCGAGCCCGATGCCGCTGCCCTCCGGCTTGGTCGAGAAGAACGGCTCGAAGATGTGGGGAAGATCCCCATCCGCGATGCCCTGGCCGGTGTCCGAGATCGAGATCTGGAGCCGTCCGCCGCGCTCGCGGAGCGAGCGCGCCCCCACCCGCAGCTCCCCGCCATCCGGCATCGCCTGTACCGCGTTGAGGCACAGGTTCCAGATGGCCTGGCGGAGTCGCTGAGGATCGGCGCGGGTGGCGAGGGTGTCGCCGTACTCGCGCGCCACCTTCAAGTTGGCCGGCAAGGTCCGATGCTCGATCAGCAAGAGGACCTCGTCGAGGATCTCCGCCATGTTGATCTCGAGCGGGACCATCGGGGCCGGCCGCGCATACTCCAGGAAGTCGCCTACGATCTGATTGAGCCGCGCCGACTCCCGCAGCACGATCTCCACGAGCTGGCCCCGGGTGTGATCGGGGGGCAGGTCTCGCGCGAGCGCCTCGACTGCGCCCGAGATCGAAGCCAGGGGGTTCCTGATCTCGTGCGCCATGTTGGCGGACAGCCGACCGACCGCGGCCAAGCGGTCTGCCTGCCGCATGCGCTGCTCCATCTGCTTGATGTTGGAGAGGTCCTGGCACACGCCGATGAGGCCGGCCACCTCTCCGGTTCCCGACCTAAGGGACCAGAAGGAGATGCCGACCGGCACCTCCTGGCCGTCGCGGCGCCTGAGACGGAACTCATAGCGCGGGGCCGGCTCGCTACCCTCCGATACCGCCTGGCGCACGTCGTCGAGATTCACGCCGTGGCCGAAGATCGCCTCCCAGGGCTGATCGATCGCCTCGTCGGCGCGCACCCCGGTGATGGACTCCGCCGCGCGGTTGAAGGCGGTGACTTGCCCGGCCGGGTCCACGCCGACGAGCCCGGAGCCCACCGACTCGAAGATGAGATCCCGGAACGCCTGGAGATCCGAGAGGTGCTTGCGCTGATCCTCCATGTGCTGCTGGATCTCGTGGTAGCGGCCGGCGAGGGCGCCGGTGAGGACGGCGACGAGCAAGAGCACGCCCGCGTTCATGAAGACGGTCAGGATCTCGACCGCGGTGTTCTCGGACGGCTTGCCGATCTCGAGCATCGGCAGGATGGTCCTACCCCAGACCGGGAGGACGTAGAGCAGGCTACAGAGGGCGGCGACGATGAAGCCGCCCGCCCGGGAGAGCGCGAAGCACGACGCCACCACGAGGAGGACGTACAGCGGGATGAAGACCGACTGCGGCCCTCCGCTCTCGGTGACGATAGCGGTGATCAGCACCGCGTCGAGGGTGAACTGAAACCACGCGATGCGCGCCGGTCGGATGTCCCAGCGCTCGGCGATGGGTAGCACCAGGCAGGCGGCCACCCCACCCAATACCGTCAGGGTGAACGGCCCGAACGCATAGGGGAACGCCTCCGTGAGCCGGAGCAGCGCTCCGACCGCGAGAACGATGGCGGCCGTGAGGAGCCGCGCCCGGTTCAGTCCCCAAAGAGACGACCGGAGCACCTGCGACTTGGGCAACCAGCGCTCGCGCTACTTGACCAGCGTGACCAGTTTGAAGATCGGAAGATACATGGCCACGACGAGTCCGCCGACCACCACGCCCAGGAACACGATCATGATGGGCTCGAGGAGCGAGGTGAGCGTGCTGACCGCGGTGTCCACCTCGTCGTCGTAGAAGTCGGCGATCTTGCTCAGCATCGCGTCGAGCGCACCGGTCTGCTCTCCCACCGAGATCATCTGGGTGACCATCGGCGGGAAGACGCCGGAGGTGCGCAGCGGATCGGCCAGGGTCTTGCCTTCGGTGACCGCGGCGCGACACTGGAGCACCGCCTTCTCGACCACCTTGTTGCCCGCGGTGCGGGCGGTGATGCGAAGGCCGTCGAGGATCGGCACGCCGGACTGAACGAGGGTGCCGAGGGTTCGGGTGAATCGGGCGACCGCCACCTTTCGGACCAGGGTGCCGAAGACGGGGAGCTTGAGCATCAGGGCGTCGATGGTGGCGCGACCGTTCTCGGTCCGGTAGTACGAGCGGAGCGCGAGCACGCAGCCGACGAGGCCCGCGATGATCAGCAGGATGTAGGCGCGCACGAAATTGGAGAGCCAGAGCACCACCTTGGTCGGTAGCGGCAGGTCCGCGCCGAGGTCCTTGAACATCTGGGCGAAGGTGGGGATGACGAAGGTCAGCATGAAGATCACGACCATGAGAGCGACGCCGATGATGGCGGCGGGATAGACCATCGCCGCCTTGACCTTGCGCTTGAGGGCCGCCGCCTTCTCGATGTAGGCGGCGAGTCGCTGCAGGACGACGTCGAGAATACCGCCCGCTTCTCCGACCTCCACGAGGTTCGTGAACAGGTCGTCGAACGTCCGCGGGTGCCGCCGAAGGGCGTCCGCGAGCGTGGAGCCCCCCTCCACATTGCGCGCGACCTGGCCGGTGACCGACCGCAGGGTCTTGGACTCGCTCTGCTCGGCGAGGATGTTCAGGCACTGCACGAGCGGGAGACCGGCGTCGATCATGGTGGAGAACTGGCGGGTGAAGATCGCCATCTCCTTGTCGTTGACCTTGCCTCCGAACTTGAAGGAGACCCTGGGCGCCGTCTTCTCGGCGATCTTGGTGACCAGGATCGCTCGACGTCTCAGCTCGCCGACCGCGGCCGAGCGGTCGGGCGCCTCGATCTCCCCGTTCTGCATCCCGTTGGCGGAACGACCTTGATAGACGAAGACAGCCATCGCGTGAGCCTCCTCGGGGGTCTACCGTCGGCCAAATGGAGAGCCGCCCGCCGCGGCGGCGGGAGCGGCAGAGGCGGCACCGGCCGAGCCGAGCAGCCCGGCGAGCTCCTCGGGAAGGGTGCTGCGGTTCAACGCCTCTTCGCGATTGATCCGGCGCTTCTGTACGAGCTCGGCCAGGGACTGGTTCATGGTCTGCATGCCGAACTTCTGGCCGGCCTGCATCGCGGAGTAGATCTGGTGGATCTTCTCCTCGCGGATGAGGTTCCGGATCGCCGGAGTGGCTACCATAATCTCGAGCGACATCGCGCGGCCCCGTCCGTCGGCGGTGGGAATCAGCTGCTGGGAGAGCACGCCCTCGAGCACGAGCGAGAGCTGGGCGCGGACCTGCCCCTGCTGGCTGGTCGGGAACACGTCGATGATTCGGTTGATCGTCTGGGCGCAGGAGTTGGTGTGCAGGGTCCCGAGGGTCAGGTGGCCGGTTTCCGCGATGGTGAGCGCGGCCGAGATCGTCTCGAGGTCACGCATCTCACCGACGAGGACGACGTCCGGATCCTGTCGCAGGATGGACTTGAGCGCGTTCTTGAACGAGTGGGTGTCCGAGTACACCTCGCGCTGATTCACCATGCACTTCTTGTGCTGGTGGACGAACTCGATCGGATCCTCGATGGTGACGATGTGCTCGGCTCGCTCCGAGTTCACCTTGTCGACCATAGCGGCCAGCGTGGTTGACTTGCCGGAGCCGGTGGGGCCGGTGACGAGGATGAGCCCCTTGGGGCGATCGGCCATCTGCTCGACAATCGCGGGCAGGCCCAGCTCGTCGAACCCGCGGATCTTGACGGGAATCACGCGAATAGCGGCGGCGACCGCGCCCCGCTGCCGGTACACGTTGCAGCGGAATCGGGCGAGACCCTGGATACCGAAGGAGAGATCGAGCTCGTTTTCCTCCTCGAACTTCTGCTTCTGCCCTTCGTTCAGGACGCTGTAGGCGAGCCGCTGCGTGTCCTGCGGCGCCTGCACCTCGAACTGGGTGAGGGCGGTCAGCTTGCCGTGCAGCCGGATCTGCGGATGCGTCCCGGTGGTGATGTGGAGATCGGAGGCCCCACGCTCGATCATCAGGGTCAGCAGGTCGTGCATCGTCGCGGCCATTGGTTCCTTGAGCCTCCTTGGCTGGCTTGAAAGAGTATGACTCGGATTCGCCCCTCAAGCCGCATGCAACCTGCGTTCCAGATTTCGCTCGAGTCGGCCGGCACGACGCCGGGGAACCCGCAGGCGGGTCTGGGCGGCAGGGTGATCCAGGAAGAGACAAACCATTCTAGCCCAGGGGTGGGCCAGGAAATGCCTATTGGCTTGCTCCCCCGGGGGAGGGGGTGTCCCGACTGGCTAGCGGATGCCGCCCAGGCGCTTGAGGACTTCGCTGAACGCTTTCTGGGCCTGATCCTCGTACAGGACGAACAGCACCTTCTCCAGGCTCGAGTTACCGCGCTTCACGTGCTCGACCACCGCCGACATCACGGCGTCGGCGGACTGCGTCGCGGGCACCCCGCCGATCCCGCTGCCCAGGGCCGGGAAGGCCAGGGACGAGAGCCTGTGCTTCTCGGCGATCGCCAGAGTCGCCCGCGTCGCCGCCGTGATCTTCGCCGGGTCGGCCTTGAGGTCTCGGCCCATGGTGACCGCATGGATGACGTGGGTCGCCGCGAGGTTTCCCGCAACCGTCAGCACGGCCTCCCCGATCTCGATCGGTCCTTGCCGCAGCGCGTCTTCCTCGATGACCACCCCGCCCTTGCGCTTGAGGGCGCTCGCCACGCCCGTACCCATCAGCAGCTCGTCGTTGGCCGGATTGACCACCGCGTCGACCTCCGCGTCCGTGATGTCGCCGCGCTCGACCACGACCATCGTCTTGCCGATCTTGCACTTCATGACCGTGGCCTGGTTCCCGGGAGCTCCGCAGCCTCCCGCGCCTTCACGGCCTCCCACGCCCGATCGAGATCTTCCATCGATGCCTCGGTGACCGACCGCCCCCCGGCCCTCATCTCCGCCTCCACCTTCTCGAATCGTCGGGTGAACTTCTCGGAGGACCGCCGCAGGCACTCCTCGGCGTCCATGCCTCGCAGGCGGGCCACGTTGACCATCGAGAACAGCACATCCCCGATCTCATCGGCGACGCGACCGTCGTCTCCGGTCTCGAGGGCCTCGCCCGCCTCGGCCAGCTCCTCCTGGAGCTTG
>DASZJM010000634.1:0-5487 GCA_035948165.1 Candidatus Methylomirabilota bacterium | reverse complement strand
CGGTTCCGCCGGGGCCAGATCTGGTGGTTCCCGGCCTGGACGCTCGGCGTACCCCGGGAGTACTTCGTGGGGCTCGCGCTCTCCCTCGGCGTCGCGCTCACGCCCGCTCTCTGGACGGGCGCGTGGGCGGACCGGGCTCAGCGCTGGGCGCTCGTCTTCGGCGAGCTGCTCGCCCTGACGACCGCGGTCACCGCCCTGACACTCAGATCACGGCGGCAGGCCGCCGCCGCCCTGTTTCGCGGGATCCGAGACGCCGTGAGGGTCAAGCCCAAATAGCGTGTGACGTCTACCGCGAGGCGAGCCAGCGACGGAGCTTGCGAACCGGCCCGCCGCCGTCGGCACGCGATGGCTCGCCGCCGTCACTGAAGAGGACCCCGTGGTTCCCGGCCCCGATTCTCGGCAGCAGCTCGGCGAGCCCCGCCTGGAGCGCCAGGGCCGCGTCGCCCATCATCTCGCCCATCTCGCCGAGGAGCCCATGCGGCGCCCTCCCACCCCAGTCGACGTAGCGGTAGGGGTGGACCAGGTGCCCGGCGTGGGCCTCTCGAGAGCAGGCCTCGCAAAGAGGGACACCGCACGTGTCGCAGTAGACGACGGCCAGGTGGTGCGGGTCGGCCGAACAGCACATGGCGAGCGCCGGCAGATGACGCTCTACCGACCGGGCGGCAAGCTCCGCGCCGTCGCTCGCTCGTAGGAGGGAACCGAGCTCGGTTGCCCGCTCTCGGATCTGCGGCCGCCGGCAGGCGTCGAAGGCCGCCGTGAGATGCTCGATGTCGAGCCGGCGGATCGGAATCGGCTCGGGCCCGGCGCCCGCATCCGCGACGATCCGGCCCCAGAAGAACTGGTCGCCGAAGAACGGCACGACCACCGTCGGCAGCCCCGCGCGCAAACCCGCGGCGGTGGTTCCGGCGCCGCCGTGATGGCAGACGGCGCGGCAGCGCGGGAACAGCCAGTCGTGCGGAGTGTCGTCGATCAGGTACACGTTGGGGGGAGGCGCCTCACCGCCCAGGTGTGCCCAGCCGCGCGAGACGACGCCGCGCGCGCCCGCCTTGTGCAGCGCCCCGAAGATCGTGCGGGTGAGCGCGGCGGGGTCCTCGGCGACGACCGACCCGAACCCGACGTAGATCGGCGCTTCGCCCTCGGCGAGGAAGTCGAGCAGCGCGGGCGGGGGCTCGTAGGTTTGCGCCTGCGCGTAGTCGATGAAGTTCGCCAGCTCGATGTGGGGGCCCCACTCCGGAGGCTTGGGCACCAGGCTTTCCGGCCAGAGGTACGTGAACGGTACCTCGTGGTCGTCCAGGAGCGCGGCGCCATCGGTGAGGGCCACGGGCAGGAGCCCCAGGGTCTTCGTGCGGAAGGCGTCGACCAGGTCGCCAATGCCGGCCCAGATCAGCAGGTCGATGATCCCGTAGGAGAAGAAGCTCTCGACTGGGCGGTGGCTTCCGGGATCGATATTGGCGAACGGGTGAGGGAAGGCGCAAGTCGCCGTCCACGGCATGGTGAAGATCATGTGCAGCGGGATGTGCAGTGCCTCCGCGCAGTGGATGTGGCCGTAGCTTGGTGGGTTCGCGACGATCACGTCAGCCCGGAACGGTCGTGCCCCCGGCTCGTCGGAGTCCGCCTCCGTGCAGGCGCGCCAGGTGGATTCCAGGATCTCGGCGATCATCGCCCGCTTCTTCGGCACGTCTTCCCAGATCTGATCGAGGCGGGTCGGCAGGATGCTGCCCCCGGTCTTGACGATGTACTCCATCAACTGGTGGGGATTGCCCGCGAGCGGATAGAATTCGAGGCCAGCTTGCTCCACCATAGGCCGGAACTCGCGGTGGGTCGCGACGCGCACGCGGTGGCGTGCGGCGAGCCGACGGGCGATCGGGATGAACGGCTGCACGTCGCCGCGCGACCCGACGACCATGACCACGATTGACAGCGAGGGCATGGGGGGCAAATCCGCCGCGGGCGCGGAGGCGGCCTGGACCTCGCTGGCGTGTGCGGCGAGCCACGGCGAGACGTGGGCGAGGGGGGTCGCGGCATGGTCGAAGTCCATCTGAAGCCGGCCGCCAGCGCCGGTCGAAATGGCCTTGAGCCCGCGCACGGCGGCGGCGCGCAGGCGGCGGCTATGAAGCCGCCGTCGCAGGAAGGCGGCGGCCACCGTGTCGACGAACCCGGGTTTCGAGTGCTCACTCACGGCATCTTCTCCAGAACCCGCCTTATGGCAGTGAGATGCACGAGGGAACTTGCGCCGGCCTGACAAGGACGCCATTTCCGCAAGAATCTGCAAGCACGCATGGGCCACCCTATGGGAGCGTCAGGATAGCACCCCTTCGGGAGGTGCGGCAGTCGTCGACGTTGTACGATCAGCTAGCGACAGGCTGAGGGGACGGAGAATGCAACCACACAGCGCTCGATCCGCTGTCACCCGATACGGCGTCGCCGTCGCGAGTGTGACCATCGCGGTCATGCCGGCGCTGTGGCTGCGACCCTTGGCGCTGGCCGGCGCTCAGTTCTTGCTGGTCGCCGTGCTGATCACCGGCTTGGTCAGCGGCCTGGGGCCGGCGATGGTGGCCTGGGGCTTGGCCACCCTGGCCTTCAAGTACTATTTCACGCCGCCGCTCGATTCATTGAACGTTGACGTCGCCCAGCTCCCCCGCTTGATCGTCTTCGCGTCGGTTGCGCTCCTCATGGCGGCGGTGAGCGCCGCGCGCCACAAGGCCGAGGATGGGCTGAAAAGCGCCCGCGATGGCCTGGAACAACGAGTTCGCGAGCGAACCGCCCGCTTCCGGGACCTGGTCAACTCGGTCGAAGGCATCGTGTGGGAAGCGGACGCCGCGACCTTTCGGTTCTCGTTTGTGAGCGACCAGGCCGAGCGCATCCTTGGCTATCCGGCGGAGCGCTGGCTCGCCGAGCCGACATTCTGGAAGGATCACTTGCACCCGGATGATCGCGAGAGGGCGGTGCCGTTCCGCGAACGAGCCTCGGGCGGGAACCGGGGCCATGAGTTCGAATACCGGATGATCGCGGCGGACGGGCGCGTCGTTTGGCTGCGCGACCTCGTGACGGTGGTGGGGGACGCCGAGCACGCCCCGCAGCTGCGGGGGGTCACGGTCGACATCACGGATCTCAAACACGCCGAAACCGCGCTGCGGGAGCGGGCGGGCCTGCTCGATCTCACGCACGATACCGTGTTCGTACGCGACATGCACGACGTCGTCACCTACTGGAACCACGCGGCGGAGGAGTTTTACGGGTGGACGGCGGAGGAGGCGGTCGGCAAAGTCTCTCACCACCTGACGCAGACCATTTTTCCGGAGCCGATCGAGCACATCCAGGCGACCTTGCGGCAGGCTGGTCGATGGGAAGGCGAGCTCGTGCACACCCGAGCGGACGGCAGTCAAGCCGTGGTGGCGAGCCGCTGGTCATTGCAGCGCGATCGGCACGGTCAGCCGCTCGCGATCCTGGAGACCAACAACGACATCACGAACCGCAAGCAGGCAGAGGCGAAGCTTCGGGAGAGCGAGCAGCGATACCGCTATGTCTTCGACGCGACGGGCGTGTCGATCTGTGAGAAGGATTTCTCTGAAGTGAAGCTGGCGATCGACGATCTGCGATCGCGAGGCATCCGGGATTTCCGGAACTATTTTGCCACGCACCCCGACTTCGTCGAACGGGCCATCGGGCTGGTGAAGACGGTGGATATGAATGAGGTGTTTGTCAGGTTGTTCGGAGCTCGAGACAAGGACGAGCTGCTCGGAGCCCCGCACCGGATCGTGGTGCCTGAAAGTGGAGAGGTGTTTGTGGAGGGGCTGGTCGCCATCGCGGAGGGCCGAACGTCCTACGAGGCCGAGACCCTGGTCCAGAGGTTGAATGGCGAGCGGCTGCGCGTCCGGTTCACGATGACGTTTCCCCCGCCGCCCGCGCGACTCGACCGAGTGCTTGCGACGCTCGTGGATGTCACGAAGGGCCGGCGGGCCGAATATCTGGCGGGATACGTATTCGAGACCTCGCCCGACGCGATGTACATCGTCGGGAGAGATTACACGTATCGCCGCGTCAACCCGGTGTTCGCACGGCGTTGGGGTATGCCGGCCGAGGAGATCGTCGGGATGCGTATGGGCGACCTCGCGGGCAAGGAGCCGTTCGAGGAGACGTACAAGCCGAACCTGGATCGCTGCTTCGCGGGAGAGGAGGTCAGCTTCGGGGGCTGGTTCCCCACCCCCGACGGCCGAAGATACCTCGTGGCGACGTATTCGCCGCTGCGGCCGGATTCGGAGCGGGTCGAAGCCGCGCTCGCAGTCACCCGAGATCTTACCGACCGCGTCCGGGCGTCCGAAGCGCTGCAGGAGGCGCAGGCGGAGCTCGCGCACGTCACGCGCGTGATGACCCTGGGCGAGCTTACCGCATCGATCGCCCACGAGGTCAACCAGCCGCTCGCCGCGATCGTGGCCGATGCCAACGCATCCCTCAACTGGTTGGCCGCGAGCCCTCCCGCTCTGGGCAGTGTCCGAGAAGCGCTCGACGCCATCGTGAAGGATGGCCACCGGGCGGCGGACGTGATCCAGCGAATTCGCCAGCTCGCGACGAAGACGAGCCCCCAGAAGGCGCGACTGGACGTGAACGATGTCATTCGTGACGTCGTTCCGCTCATCGGGACCGAGGTGCGCGCCCATGATGTGTCGTTGCGGATAGACCTGGCGCCGGAGTTGCCGCCGGTCCTGGCCGATCGCATTCAGCTGCAGCAAGTGCTCATCAACCTCGTGATGAACGGCATCGAAGCCATGGCCTCCATCGGGGGGCGGCCTCGCGACCTGGTAGTTCGCTCCCAGCTGGGGGACGAGGATCAGGTGATGGTGTCGGTGCGGGACGCCGGCGTCGGTATCGACACACAGAAGATCGATCAGCTCTTCAGCGCCTTCTATACGACCAAACCCGACGGCATGGGCATGGGGCTGTCGATCAGCCGGTCGATCATCGAAACGCATGGCGGACGGTTGTGGGCGACACCGAACGCGGATCATGGCGCGACATTCCATTTCGCGTTGCCGAGGATGTGAAGGGAAAGCTCAAGGGAGAGAGGATGGTGAGCAACCTAACAGTGGGGGATGCGGCGATCGCGGTGGTACGCCGGAACACCGAGGAAGTGCAAGGCAAAGGCAACTGGGATCTGTACGACGAGCTGTTCGCGGATGATTTTGTCGACCACACGCCGCAGCCGGGCACGACACCCGACAAGAACGGGGTGCGGGTGCTGTACAAGAGGTTGCGTGCCGCGTTCCCCGACTTCCGCCCCGAGATCCACTGGCAGGTAGCCGCCGGCGACCTCGTGACCACCTACAAGACCTATCACGGCACCCACCAGGGCGAGTTCCTCGGGATCCCGGCCACTGGGAGGAAGGTGAGTTTCTACACCGTCGACGCCATGCGGGTCGTCGACGGCAAGATCACCGAGCACTGGGGCGTGGCGACGTTGCTCGACCTGATGCAGCAGCTCGGTGTCGT
>DASZJM010000633.1:0-6143 GCA_035948165.1 Candidatus Methylomirabilota bacterium | reverse complement strand
CAGCCCTACCGCCCGTTCACGCTGTTCGCCCTCCGCAACGACTACGTCGACGCCGATCATCCGCTGGGAGACGGCGATGAGCTCTGCCTGTTCCCCCCGGTGAGCGGCGGGGCCGCCGAGCCGGACTGGATCGAGGTCACCACCGAGCCCCTCTCCGAGCGCGCGGTGGCCCAGGCGGTGGAGCACCCCGGCGCGGGCGGCATCGCGCTCTTCTCCGGCGTGGTGCGGGACCAGACTGGTGGCCGCCGGGTGAAATTCCTGGAGTACGAGGCGCACGGCCCGATGGCGCTCGCCAAGATGCGCGAGATCGCGACCGCCATCCGGGAGCGCTGGCCCGCCACCGCCCGCATCGCGCTCGTGCACCGCGTCGGGCGCCTCGAGATCGGCGAGTCGAGCGTGATGATCGCGGTCTCCTCGCCGCACCGCGGCCCTGCCTTCGAGGCCTGCCGCTTCGCGATCGATACCCTGAAGGATACGGTGCCGATCTGGAAGAAGGAGTACTTCGAGGACGGCGAGGTGTGGGTGGGGCTGCAGTCGCAGTGTGACCATCGCCACTAGCCTCGTCGATCGGGTCCGGGACACCATTCGCCGTCACGGAATGCTCCGTGGCGGCGAACGCGTCTTGGTGGCCGTCTCTGGCGGCCCCGACTCGGTCGCGCTCCTCGACGTGCTCTGCTCGCTCCGGACCCCGCTCGCGCTGGTCCTCTCGGTGGCCCACGTGCACCACGGTCTCCGGCCCGAGGCCGACGCGGAGGCGGAGGCGGTCGAGCGGCTCTGCGAGCAGCTGGGGGTGGCCTGCCACGTCGAGCGGGTCACCGTCCGGCGGGCTCCGCCCTGGGACGGGCTCGAGGCGGAGAGCCGGCGCGCCCGCCACGGAGCGCTCGCGCGCGCAGCGCGCGCCGCCGGCGCGGGGCGTATCGCCACCGGCCACACCGCCGACGATCAAGCCGAGACGGTGCTGATGCGGCTGCTCCAGGGCGCGGGCCCGCGCGGGCTGGGCGGCATCGCCCCGGTGCGGGGGCCACTCATGAGCCCGCTGATCGAGACCCGGCGGGCCGAGATCGTGGCGCATCTAGCCGCGCGCGGGCTTCGCGCCGCCGAGGATGCGAGCAATCGCGACCCGCGCTTCCTCCGCTCGCGCATCCGGCACGACCTGCTGCCGTTCATGGCCGAGCTGACCGGGAGCTCGGTGGTCGAGGCGCTCGCCCGCTCGGCCGCCGCCGCGCGCGCCGTGGTGGCCGATCTCGAAGCGCGGGCGCGCGCGGATCTGGATCGGATCGCCACACGGGAGCGGGCCGGATTCATCCTCGACGTGGCCCCGCTCGAGGCCCAGCCGCTGGAGCTGGCCGCGGAGGTCGTGCGACAGGCCGCGGCGCGCCTGGGCGAGACGCGCCCGCTCCGCGGGCCCGCGCAGCGGGCGCTGCGGCGGCTGCTCGGCGAGGCGCCGCGGCGCCGGGCGGTGCGCCTGGGCCGGCTCGTGGTGGAGCGGAGCGGCCGTCGCCTGCGCGTCGGTCCGCCCGATCTGGCCGCGGTCGTCACGCGCGCGTGGCCCGCGGCCGGTGCGCTCGACCTGCCGGAGATCGGCGCGCGGCTGACCGCCCGCGTCCTCCCGCGCGGCGCCGACTACGTCGTCCCGCGCGAGCCCACGCGCGCGGCCTTCGACGCCGACCTGCTGACCGCGCCGCTCACGGTGCGGGCGCGCCGGCGCGGCGACGTCTTCGATCCCTTCGGCGCCTCCGGCCTGCGACGGCTGAAGTCGTTCCTGATCGACGCGGGCGTCCCCCGGTGGCAGCGGCCCCGCACGCCGCTCGTCGAGACGGGGGGCGACATCGTGTGGGTGGCGGGCGTGCGGCGCGGACGGCGCGCGCCGATCACCGCCGCCACCACCCGGGTGCTGGAGCTGGCGCTGGAGCCGGGTGGCGAGGCCCCGGACCCGGCGGTAAGATCGTTCACGGAGGTTTCCGAATGACGACGATCCGACGCGGCATGCTGCCCCTCGTGCTCCTCCTGGCGGCGGCCCTGCTCCCCGCCGCGCCGATCGCGACCGCCCAGACGCGCCCCGCCGAGCGGCCGGCCGCGCCGGCCCCCGCGCCCGACTCGAAGGCGCTCCTGCGGGCGCTGGAGGACGCCTTCGTCTCGGTGGCGGATCGCGCCACCCCGTCGGTGGTCAACGTCAGCGTCACGCTGAAGCCGGAGACGGGACAGGAGGAAGGACCCTCCCCGGAGATGGAGGAGCGCTTCCGCGAGTTCTTCGGCCCGGAGCTCTTCGAGCGCTTCTTCCGTCGCCGCGCCCCGCGCGAGGAGGGCCGCGCCGCCGGCTCGGGCGTCATCGTGGACCCGCGCGGCTACATCCTCACCAACAACCACGTGGTCGAGAACGCGTCCGCGATCGAGGTGCGGCTCTCCGACGACCGGAAGTTCAAGGCCACCCTGGTCGGCCGCGACCCGCGCACCGACCTCGCGGTGCTGAAGGTCGAGAGCCCGGTGCCGCTGCCGGTCGCCGACCTGGGGGACTCCGACCGGCTGCGGGTGGGACAGTGGGCGATCGCGATCGGCAACCCGTTCGGCCTCGACCGCACCGTCACCGCCGGCATCATCTCCGCGACCGGGCGCACCCACGTGGGCGTCGCCACCTACGAGGCCTTCATCCAGACCGACGCGTCGATCAACCCGGGCAATTCGGGCGGCCCGCTCCTGAACCTGGACGGGCGGGTGATCGGCATCAACACCGCGATCGTGTCGAGCGGGCAGGGCATCGGCTTCGCGATCCCGATCACGATGGCGCGCGACATCATGACCCAGCTCATCGCGCGTGGCCGCGTGGTGCGCGGGTGGCTCGGCGTCGTGATCCAGGACCTCACCCCCGAGCTGGCCGCCGGCTTCGGGGTGAAGGAGGACGCGGGGGTGCTGGTGGCCGAGGTCATGAAAGACGGGCCCGCCGCGGCGGCCGGCCTCAAGGCGGGCGACGTGATCACCGGCTTCGGCGGCAGCGCGATCAAGGACGTGACCGATCTCCAGAAGCGGGTGGCCGCGGTGGAGCCCGGGCGCCCCTCGCCGATCGTGGTGATCCGCGATCACCAGCCGCTCGCGCTGAGCGTGAAGGTGGGCGAGCAGCCGACCGACGAGGCGCTGGCCGCCGCCGAGAGCGGCGAGGACGTGCTGGGTCTCACCGTGGAGCCGCTCACGCCCGAGACCGCCCGGCAGAACCGGCTCTCCGCGCGACGGGGCCTGCTCGTCACCGAGGTCGCGCCGGGAAGCCCGGGCGCGGAGGCGGGCATCAAGCCGGGCGACGCGATCGTGGAGGTGAATCGGCGTCCGGTCGCCGACGCGGCGGCGTTCCGGCAGATCGCCGCCGCGCTCAAGCCCGGAGAATCGATCCCGCTGTATCTCCAGCGTGGCGGGGGGCGCAACGAGTACGTGATGCTGACCGCGCCGCGTCCCTGACCCGCGAGGCGACGCAGTAAGGGCAGGAATCCGCTTGACAGCGGCCTCGCCGCTGCCTAAGGTGCCGGTCACTTCGTGACGGCCGAGGGCATGCGAGTGACAGGCGAGCAGCGCGCACGGAAGGATACGGACGGGTCGGGCGACGGGGCGGCGGTCTACCGGCCCCGTCCGGTGGTGCTCGCCATCGACGACGAGCCCGGGGTCCGCGAGTCGCTCCGGCTGATCCTCGGCGAGGAGTTCGAGGTGCTGGAGGCCGCCGACGGCGCGGCCGCGCTGGCGATCCTGGGCGCCCGGCGGGTCGACGTGGCGCTCCTCGACGTGCGGATGCCCGGTGAGCCCGGCTCCCGGGTGCTGCCGCAGATCCTCGCCATCGACGAATCCATCCCGGTCATCCTGATCACCGCGGACCCGCACGTGCGCATGGCGGTCGACGCCATGAAGGCGGGCGCCTACGACTACCTGGCGAAGCCGTTCGACGTGGACGAGATCCTGGGCCTGGTCCGCGAGGCGGCCCAGCGGCGCGGCATGGAGCACGAGCTGCACTACTTGCGGGCCGAGCTCGAGAGCGCGCACGGTTTCGATCAGCTGGTGGGCCGTCATCCGCGCATGGTCCGGCTCTACGAGCTGATCGCCCAGGTGTCGCAGACCCACGCCACCGTGCTGATCACCGCGGAGAGCGGCACCGGCAAGGAGCTGGTCGCGCGCGCCATCCACAATCAGAGCCCGCGCCGCGCGCAGCCGTTCGTGGCGGTGAACCTGGCCGCCATCCCCGACTCGCTGCTGGAGTCGGAGCTGTTCGGCCACGAGAAGGGTGCCTTCACCGGCGCCTACGCGCGCAAGCCGGGCAAGTTCGAGCTGGCCCACGGCGGCACCCTCTTCCTCGACGAGGTCGGCAGCCTGCGCATCGACCTGCAGGCCAAGCTGCTCCGCGCCCTGCAGGAGCGGGAGATCGAGCGCCTCGGCGGCACCCGGACCATCCAGGTGGACGTGCGGGTCATCGCGGCCACCAACACCGACCTCCGCCAGGGCATCCGGGACCGCACGTTCCGCGAGGATCTCTACTATCGCCTGCACGTGGTGCCGGTCGGGGTGCCTCCGCTGCGGGAGCGCAAGTCGGACCTCCCGGACCTCGCCGGCCACTTCGTGCGCAAGTACGCGCGCGAGTTCAAGAAGGACGTGCGCGAACCCAGAGTTCCCTTGCGTTTACAGCCAGTTCCGCCGCAGTCGCCGCGGGAGATTGCGCCTGGGTTGCGGCCAGTTGCTCAGGTAGCCACCGTGCGTACACGCGAAGCAAGACAGCGGATGTCTTCCAGCCGCCTTGCGCAGCCACGTACAGGAGCGGCGCATTCAGGCTCAGCATCGTGGACGCGAATGTGTGGCGTAGTTGCTCAGGCTCGCGGTAACGCACGCCGGCGCGGCCTAGTGTGCGGTGCCAGAGCTTGTTGACGAGCTGATTCGGCCACGGACGGTCGCCTCCGAACAGGAATAGATCCGGCGCGATCGCGCCGATGGCCTGCAGCCGCTGAAGGATGTGCTGCGGGTTATCCACGATCGGATGACACAGGTTCACCACTCGGGTCCGACGGGTCTTCGGGGGGCCAAGCCGCCCCTTTGAATATGTTCGTCGGACGGTCGCCGTGCCGGCCTTCAGGTCGATATCCTGGTACTGCAGTGCGCTGACCTCGCCCAGCCGCAGTCCGGTCTGTGCCCACAACCGCAGCATCGTTCCGAACCGCTCCCCGCCGACGTCCTCCGCATGGGCTAGGATTGCTTCGAGTTCCAGCCTGGTGAACGGATCCGCGGATTCCTCGGCGTTGCCTCCGACTCTCCAGCGGCCCGCTGCGGGATTCGCCGGCAGGATCTTGTAGACGGTGACGGCGCGGGCAAGGATGAGGCGCAACACCTTCAGCGTGTTTCGTAGTCGACCGACTCCTAGAGCCCGATCGGTCCACCGACGCGATCCGCCGGGTGCGCGCTTTGCGACAATGAACCGTTCGATTGCGGCGTAATCGAGTTCTGAAACAGGCGTCGAGCCGAAGAATGGCACCAAGTGGTGCGTGACGAGGGAACGGTAGTCCTCAATCGTCGTGACGGAAATGCCGGTGGTCGCGGGATGAATTCGAAGCCACTCCTCGGCCAGCGCCGCGAACGTGGGGACCGGGGCGCTTTTCGTGGAGTCGAGCCCAATAGGGCCACCCTCTGCCAGCCGAGCGGCAATCTTCGCAGCCGCGAGCTCGGCCGCCTTCTTGCCCTGCTTGCCCTCCCCGACGCGCTTGGCCTTCCGCTTGCCGTGATGGTCGATGAATAGCCACCACGCTCCGTCACGCTGCCTCACCTTGACACCCATGACCGCCCTCCTTGCCCTTAGCTGATCAGTTCGACCTGCAGCGTTGCTCCCAAAGCCCGTGCAATGCGATTCAGCGCGGGAAGCGACGGCGAGACACGGTCGCCGCCCTCCAGCTTGGCAATGTAAATCCAACTCAATCCGGCCCGCTTGGCGAGCTCGGCTTGTGTCAGTCCTCGCTGGAGCCGCAGTTGGCGGATCTGGCTGAGGAGCGTGCGATACGTCATATATACATCTAGTATATACATGAACCGAGACCTGTCAATCGCAATCCGCGCCCGGCCTAGAGGGTCTTCAGGACGTCCGAGACGAGACAGTCCACGTCAGCCCGCCCCACCTGCCGGTAGCGGCTAGC
>DASZJM010000632.1:0-1957 GCA_035948165.1 Candidatus Methylomirabilota bacterium | reverse complement strand
ATCGCCGCCGCGTCGTCCGGGCTCGCGGGGCGGATCGAGACGTCCCCCATGGATGTCGCCCTCCTGTCCCGCAGTGTGCCCACCGGCGGTTCGATAAGGGAAATAGATTGTTCTCATGCAAACGATGAGGAATACTTCGGCAAGGATCCGAGCCCCATGGACCTGAATCCCGTCCACGTGCGGACTCTCCGGGAGATCGCCCGCCACGGGAGCTTCTCGCGCGCGGCCGAGAGCCTGCGCCTGAGCCAGCCCGCGGTCAGCCTGCACATGCGCCAGCTCGAGATGCGCTGCGGCACCGCCCTGCTCGAGCGGGTGGGCAAGCGCGCCTTCGCCACCCGGGCCGGCACCATCCTCCTCGAGCACGCCGGGCGCGCCTTCGCGGAGCTGGACGCGGCCCAGGAGGCGCTGCGCCGGCTGCGCGGCGTGGTGGCGGGCCGGCTGCGGCTCGGCACCGGCGCCACCGCGAGCATCCACCTGCTGCCGCCGCTGCTGCGGCGCCTGCGAGCCCGCTACCCCGAGCTGGAGCTGATCGTGGTGACCGGCAACGCGCCGGAGATCGCGGCCGCGGTGGCCGCCAACGAGCTCGACGTGGGCCTCGTCACCCTGCCGGTGAGCGGGCGCCAGCTCGCGGTGACCTCGTTCCGCGCCGACCCGCTGGTGGCGGTGGGACCGCCCGGGCACGCGTGGCCGGGTCCGGGCGCCCTCACCGCGGCGGAGATGGCACGGCAGCCGCTCATCCTCTACGAGCGCGGTGGCACCATCCGGCGCGTGATCGACGCGTGGTTCCGGCGCGGCGGCGCGCGGCCGCGGGTGGTGATGGAGCTCGGCAACGAGGAGGCGATCAAGAAGCTGGTGGGCGCCGGCCTCGGCATCTCGGTGAGCCCGGCGATGGCGGTGCGCGGCGAGGTGCGGGCGGGCGCGCTCCGGATCCGCCCGCTCTCCCCCGCCCTGGTGCGCCGCCTCGGCCTGGTGCGCCGGCGCGACAAGCCGGAGACGCCGGCCCTGCGGGTGTTCCTCGCCGCGGTGGAGAGCCTCAGTGAAAATCGTGCGAGGGGACGCTCTCCAGGCGATGGCGCAGGGGGGCGAGCCGCTCGGCGCGCACGGACGTGACGTTGTCCTGCCGCTGCAGCGTGCCCTCGATCAGCAGGAACGACTCGTTGACCAGGGCGAGCCGGTGCCGCTGAAAGAGGGCCGGGCGCACGATCACGTTGATCAGGCCGGTCTCGTCCTCCAGGTTGAGGAAGACGAAGCCCTTGGCGGTGCCGGGCCGCTGGCGCACCACCACCGCGCCCGCCACCTTCACCCACGCCCCGTGACGGAACGCGGCGAGATCCGCCGCGCGCGAGACCCCCATGCGCAGCAGGCGCCCGCGGCGGAACGCCATCGGGTGCGGGCCCAGGGTGAGGCCGGTGCCCTCGTAGTCGGCGAGCAGTCGCTCCTCCGCGGTCATCGGCCGCAGCGGTGACGCCGCGGGCGGCACGGCCAGCTCCTCGTAGAGCGCGCCGGCCGGCCGCCCCGCGCGCTCGGCTTCCCACAGCGCGGCCCGCCGCTCCGGCTCGAGGCTGGCGAGCGCGCCCACCCGCGCGAGCTGGGCCACCTCGTCGCGCCGCAGCCCGCCACGCTTGACCAGGTCCTCCACCGAGGCGAAGGGCCGCCGCGTCCGCTCCGCCTCGAGCCTGCGCCCGGCCTCCTCCCGCAGCCCGCGGACGTAGCGCAGACCCAGGCGCACCGCGCCGGCCGGCGAGCCGGTGGGCTCACCCGTGGACTCGCCCGTGGGCTCAATAGTGCAGAGCCAGCCCGAGTAGTTGACATCGGAGGGATGGATCACCTGCCCGTGCCGGCCCGCGTCGTTGACGATGGTGGCCGGATCGTAGAAGCCCATCGGCTGGTTGTTGAGCAGGGCGGCGTAGAACGCGGCGGGATGGTGCGCCTTGAGGTACGCGCTCGCGTAGGCGAG
>DASZJM010000631.1:0-9285 GCA_035948165.1 Candidatus Methylomirabilota bacterium | reverse complement strand
CGCGCGATCAGGTCCTTCTGGTGGACGCTGAAGATCTCGGTCTCCGCGATGATGATCTTGACGTCGTAGTAGGCGGCGAGCGGGCGCACCCGGCACTCCTCGAGCGTGGCGCCCAGGCGGCGGAGCACGTCGAGCGCGGCCTCCATGGCCTTGCGCACGTCCTCCGACGCGGGGATGTCCTCCTCCCAATGGTGGCGCAGCACCCCGATGCGGAGCCCGCGGAGGTCGGGGCCGAGCGCCTCCGCGTAGCGAGGGATCGGCCGGCGCAGGCTGCCCGCGTCCTTCGGGTCGTGGCCGGCCAGCGCCTGCAGCACCAGCGCCGCGTCCTCCACCGTGCGGGTGAGGGGACCGCAGTGGTCGAAGGTGTAGGAGTTGGTGATGACGCCGGCGCGGCTCACCAGCCCGAAGGTCGGCATGAGGCCGACGACCCCGCAGTGCGACGCGGGCCCGCGGATCGAGCCGCCGGTGTCGGAGCCGAGCGCTACCGGCACCAGCCCCGCCGCCACCGCGGCGCCCGAGCCGGTGGAGGAGCCGCCGGTGAAGTGGACGAGATTCCACGGGTTGCGCGCGGGCGGCCACGGCAGGTCGAACGAGGGGCCGGCGTGGGCCATCTCGTGGGTGGCGAGCTTGCCCAGGAGGACCGCGCCGGCCTCGTAGAGCTTGGCGGTGGTGGTGGCGTCCTCGGCTGGGATGCGGTCGATGAACACGCGCGAGTGGGCGGAGGTGAGGATGCCGGCGGTGTCGTAGATGTCCTTGAGCCCGAAGGGGATGCCGTGCAGCGGCCCGCGCGACCGCCCCGCCCCGATCTCGGCCTCGGCCTGCCGGGCCTGGCGGCGGGCGAGCTCGAAGGTGGGGGTGATGAAGGCGTGGAGCTGCGCGTCGTGCCGCTCCACGCGCGCGATCAGCGCGTCCACCAGCTCCACCGGCGAGAGGGCCCGCGCCGCGATCCGGCCGGCGAGCTCGGCGATCGAGAGGTCGTGGAGATCGGTGGTCATCGCGTGGGAGTCACCAGCCGCGATCCTGCCCTCTCCCTGGGGTCCAGGTCAAGGCTCCGATCGCCCTCAAAACAAGTGTTACCGAAACAGAAGGGGTTGCCTCAAAACCGGTGTTACCGAACCACGCACCGGAAAGGAAGCCCCGTGACCGAGCCAGCGCGTCAGGAATATGCCGCGGTGATGTGCGCCCGTTATCAGCACGCGAACAAGCCCGAGCGCGGCCGCCTGCTCGACGAGTACTGCCGGACGACGGGCGGTCACCGCAAGGCGGCCATCCGGCGGCTGCGGCGAGCGCCCGGCCCCCCGCGCCGGGCTCCCGGCCGCCCCGCGCAGTATGCGCCGCGCGAACTGGCCCCGATCCTCGAGCGGGCGTGGCTGGCGAGCGATCGGCTCTCCGGCAAGCTCCTGCGCCCGATCCTGCCGACGCTGCTCACGGCCCTGGCGACGCACCATGGGCTGGCCATGGCGCCCGCGGTTCGGGCGGCGCTCACCCGCGCGAGCGCCGCGACGCTCGACCGGCTGCTGCGCCCCCTGCGGCGGCGGCGCCCGCGGCCGCCCCAGCGCCTGGCGCCGGCCCTGGCCGCGCTGCGGGCGCAGGTGCCGCTGCGGACCTGGAGTGAGTGGACCGGCGTGCGCCCCGGCGCGCTGCAAGGCGATCTCGTGTTGCATTGTGGCGCGTCCACCGCCGGCCGCTATTGCGCCACGCTCGTCGCCGTCGACGTGGCCACCAGCTGGACCGAGCTGCAGGCGCTCTACGACCTGCACCACCAGCGCGTCACCGGGGCCATCCAGCATATCCACGAGCGGCTGCCCGTCCCCTTGCGCGAGTGGCACAGCGACAATGGCAGCGAGTTCGTCAACGCCTGCCTGCTCGGCTGGTGCCGGCGCCGCGGAATCCGCTTCACCCGCGGGCGACCGTATCGCAAGAACGACCAGGCCTGGGTCGAGCAGCGCAACGGCCTGCTCGTGCGGCGGCTCGTCGGCTACGACCGCTACAGCTCCCGCGCCGCCTGGGCCGTCCTGGGACGGCTCTACGGCCTGCTCCGCCTGCACCATAACTTCTTCCGCCCCGTCCGCAAGCTGCGCAGCAAGCGCCGGGTCGGGAGCCGGGTCCTCAAGCGCTACGACGTCGCCCAGACGCCGTACCAGCGGGTACTGGCCGCCGGCGAGCTCCCCGCCGAGCAGCGGCAGGCGTTGGCCGCCCAGTTCGCCGCGCTCGATCCCATCGCCCTGGCCCGCGATATCCAGCGGACGCTGGACGTGCTGTGGAAGCTCGCCGATACTCGGGCCCCTCGTCAGGAGGTCGCCCGTGGGTAACACCATTCCGAGGCATCACCCCCGTCGCTCGGTAACACCTCCTTCTGAGGCATCACGGGCCGCGCCGGTCACCACCGAAACCCGAAGTCGATCGGGATCGACTGCACGAGCATCCGGTTGCCCAGGTACACCAGCGCGATGAAGGTCAGGTCGTAGTGGCGCTGGTAGCCGGTCGGTTGGAAGTTGAGCGCGTAGTAGGGAATGACGATCGCCCGCGCCCCCAGCGCCTCCCGGGCGCTGCCCACCGTGCGCGCGCCGGTGCCGGTGGCCACCAGGCCCGCGAAGTCGCGGTAGACGGTCTCCTGCGGGTTCGCGTAGAGCGGCGGCCCGTTGGTGAAGTTGAACTTCACCTCGACGTGCAGGAGCTGGCCTTGCGCGTTCAGGATCTCGCCGGGCACGAAGATCTCCATGCCGAGCACCGGGCCGCGCGGAGACGGCACCGTGACGTCGTGCACGTAGGTCGGGCGGCCGAGCTGCGCGAGCGGCACCAGCAGGGGCGCGGGCCTCACCGGGGCCGGCGCCGGGCTCGGGGCCGGCGGCGGCACGGGCGCGGGCTCGACCGACGGCGGCGCCACCGTGACCACGTCCTGCGCCACGTACGCCTCGCGCACCGTCTGGGTGAACGCGGCGTAGCTGATCCAGCCGAAGCCCCCGTTGCCCCACTGCTTGCCCCAGGAGTTCATGACCTTGAACGCGCCCCGGTCGTCGTCGTAGCCGACCAGGATCATGGCGTGGCCGCCCTCGGTCTTGCCGGACGACTGCGCGTACGCCACATCGCCCCGCAGCCGCATGAACGCGGTGTCGACCATCATTCCGATCAGGACCGGGAACCCGGAGGCCAGGTGCGTCTTCACCTCGGTCGGGTCCTGGACGTTCACGCGCCGCCAGTCCGCGATGGCGAAGGGCCGCGCCGACATCCGCACCGCCGCGTCGGGCTGGCGCGAGCAGTCGTCGTCGCGATAGGGAAAGTCGGCCAGCGTGGCGACGCCGTCGCGGCGTAGCAGGTTCAGCGCGTCGACAAAGGTCGTGCCGCCCTGGCAGTCCGGTGTCTTGTTGAGCTGGTTGTAGATGAACGCGGGGCTGAACCGGTGCTGGGCCGGGCCGGTGCCCCACGAGCGCTCGAGCCCCTCCTGGTACGACTTGAGCGCGTAGGCCACCGCCCAGCCCACGCAGGAGTTCTGCTTGCCCTGATCGCCGGGCTCCGGGAAGCGGCTCGAGAGATCCACCGCGCGCGGCACCTGGCCGAGCAGCGGCGGCGCGGCGAGCGGGATGGACTGATACGCGACGTCGTCCATGAACCGGAGCCCCGTCGGCCGCGCGCCCTGGGCATCGGCCAGGGCCGGCCACAGCAGGAGGGCAATGGCCGTCGCGCGGATGAGGGCTGGGCCCATGGGCACCGGGGAGTATACATTGAGGGCCCATGGGGGGCCCATGACGCCATCGATCGACGTCCACACGCACATCTTCGCCAGCAGCTGGCCCGACTTCGCGGCTCGTCACGGCGGCGACCGCTGGCCCCGCCTCGAGGGCAACCCGGCCACCGGCTGCCGGCTCTACCTGGGCAGCACGCTGAATCGCAACCTCACCCCGCACGCCTTCGACCCGGCGCGGCGCATCGAGGACATGGACCGCACCGGAGTGGACCGGCAGCTCCTCTCGCCCGCGCCGCCCACCTTCTGCTACTGGGCGCCCGGGGTGGCGGCGGCCGACTGGTGCCGCATGCAGAACGACGCGATCGCGGAGCTGGTGAGCCGCCACCCGCACCGGCTGCTCGGCGCGGGCGGGCTCCCGCTGCAGGCGCCCGACCTGGCGGTGAAGGAGCTCGAGCGCGTGGTCTCCGAGCTCCGCTTCCCGGCGGTCGAGATCGGCGCCAACGTGGCCGGGCTCGACCTCGACGACGTGGCCCTCGCCCCGGTGTGGGACGCGGCGGCCACCCTCGGCGTGGCCATCTTCGTCCACCCGCAGGCGCCGATCCTGGGCGACCCGCGCTTCCGCAAGGACAACCTCACCCAGGTCGCGGGCTTCCCGCTCGAGACCGCCCTCGCGATGACGCGGGTGATCTTCGGCCGCGTGCTCGACCGCTGGCCGACGATCCGGTGGTGCTTCGCCCACGGGGGCGGCGCGTTCGCCTACATCCTGCCGCGCCTCGACCAGGGCTGGACCGCCATCGCCGACGCGCACGCCGCGCTCGCCCAGCCGCCGAGCGCGTACGCCCGGCGCGTCTGGGTCGACTCGCTCACCCTCTCGCCCCGCGTGCTCGCCTTCGCGCTCGAGACCTTCGGCCCGGAGCGCATCGTGCTCGGCAGCGACTACCCGTTCAAGATGGGGGTGGACGATCCGATCGCAGCCCTGGACGGCGTGACCCTGGACGCGGCCACGCGGCAGCGGCTCCTCGGCGACAACGCGCGGGAGTTCCTGGCCCTGGGCCCGGCTTGACCGCGGTCGCGGGCCAGCGCAATATCCCGCCCATGAACTTCGGGACCTTCCTCCTGATGCAGTCACCGTCGGCCCGGTCGTCCCGGGAGATCTACGCGCGCGCGGTCGAGATGGCCCAGTCCGCCGAGACCCTCGGGTTCCACAACATCTGGCTGGCCGAGCACCACTTCTCGACCTACGGCTACCTCTCGCGTCCGGTGCAGCTCGCCACCTACATCGCGGCCCGCACCACCCGCATCCGGGTCGGCACCGCGGTCATCGTGGTGCCGCTCCACCACCCGCTGGTGGTGGCCGAGGAGATCGCGACCCTCGCGGTGCTCGCGGGCGACCGGCTCGACATCGGCCTCGGCCGCGGCTACCAGCACTACGAGTTCGAGCGCTTCGGGCTCGAGCTGGAGAGCGGGCGGGCCCGGTGGGAGGAATCGGTCGACATCATCCTGAAGGCGCTCGCGGGCGGATCGTTCGGCTACGAGGGCAAGCTCTTCAAGATCCCCGAGACCATGATCTTCCCCCAGCTGGAGGGGGCGCGGCCGCCGATCTGGATCACCGCCCAGAGCCCGGACTCCGTCGAGGGCGCAGTGCGCCGCGGCTTCAACGTGCTCACCGGCGGCTTCGGCGTCCCGGTCGAGCGCATGGCCGAGTTCCGCCGGCTCTTCGACCGGATGGTGGCGGAGGTCAAGCCGCCGACCCCGCTCGCGGTGGGGGTGCAGCGCGCGGTCTACGTGACCACGAGCGAGGCGGACGCGCGGGCCGCCGCGGAGGAGGCGCGCTGGAACATGCGGGTGACGCTGAGCCTCCGCAACCACTACGAGCGGGTGGAGGGCGGCCGCGCCATCCCGGTGCCCGCGCCCACCGAGCCCGACGTCGACGACCTGCTCGATCGCTTCCTGGTCATCGGCACCCCCGAGACCTGCGTCCGCCAGATCCAGCGCCTGCAGCGCGAGGTGGGCATCACCCACTTCAACTGCAGCTTCTGGTTCGGCGACCTCGACCAGGCGCGGGTGCTGCGCTCGATGGCGCTGTTCGCCCGCGAGGTGATGCCCGCGTTCGCCTAGCGGGCACCCGCGCATGTCGACCCCGAGCCCGCGGCACGAATGGCCGGGCGCGTCGCTCGCGCGCGTGCCGTACTGGGTCTACCAGGACGCGGACAACTACCGGGCCGAGCTGCGCCGCATCTTCGAGGGGCCCACCTGGAGCTACGTCTGCCTCGAGTCCGACCTCGCGCAGCCGGGCGACTACCGCACCACCTTCGTGGGCGAGATGCCGGTCATCATCGTGCGCGGCGCGGGCGGCGAGATCCATGCCTTCGAGAACCGCTGCGCCCACCGCGGGGCGCTGATCGCGCTCGACGACGGCGGATCGGCGGGCAGCCACTTCCAGTGCGTCTACCACGCCTGGACCTACGACCTGCGCGGCAGCCTGGTCGGTATCGCGTTCGAGAAGGGCAGCAACGGCCGCGGCGGGATGCCGGAGTCGTTCTGCAAAGCGGACCACGGGCCGCGCAAGCTGCGGACCACCACGCTCCACGGTCTCGTGTTCGCGAGCCTCTCGGCCGAGACGCCGCCCATCGAGGAGTACCTGGGCGCGGAGATCCTCGGGCGGATCCGGCGCGTGCTGCGCGGCCCGATGCGGGTCATGGGCCGCTTCACCCAGGCCCTGCCGAACAACTGGAAGCTCTACGTGGAGAACGTCAGGGACACCTACCACGCGAGCCTGCTCCACGCCTTCTTCGGGACGTTCCGCATCACGCGGCTCACCCAGGGCGGCGGCATCCTGGTGAGCCCGGACGGCGGGCACCACGCGAGCTACACGATCGACCGGCCGGACGACCGCACCAGCACCGCGTACCGCGAGCAGGGCATCCGCTCCGAGAAGGAGCGCTACCGGCTCGCCGACCCGAGCCTGCTCGACTCGGTCGACGAGTGGGGCGACGGCATCCAGCTCCAGATCCTCACCGTGTTCCCCGGCTTCGTGCTCCAGCAGATCAACAACTGCCTGGCCGTGCGGCAGGTGCTGCCCAAGGGACCGGGCGCCATGGAGCTCAACTGGACCTACTTCGGCTTCGCCGACGACTCCGAGGACATGCGGCGCCGGCGGCTCAAGCAGGCCAACCTGGTCGGCCCCGCGGGCTACGTCTCGATGGAGGACGGCTGCGTGGGCGGCTTCGTCCAGCGAGGAGTCGCGGCGGCGGGAGACGTGCTCTCGGTCGTCAACATGGGCGGCGAGGGCGCGGAGTCGCAGGAGACGCGGGCCACCGAGGCCTCGGTGCGCGGGTTCTGGAAGGCGTATCGCCGCTACATGGGGCAGTGACGTGCTCGGCGAGCGCGTCGCGCAGCTCAACGCGGAGTACGCGCGGGCCATCGACGACGATCGCCTCGAGGACTGGCCCGCCTTCTTCACCGATCCGTGCCTCTACAAGATCACCTCGGCGGACAACCACCGCCGCGGCCTCGAGGCGGGCCTGATCTACGCCGACTCGCGCGGCATGCTGCAGGACCGGGTGGCCGCCCTGCGCGAGGCCAACATCTACGAGCGCCAGGCCTACCGGCACCTGGTCGGCCTGCCCGCCCTCCGCCCCGCGGACGACGGCGTGGTGAACGCCGAGACCCCGTTCCTGGTGGTGCGGGTCATGCGCGACGGGACCATGGATCTCTTCGCCACCGGACGCTACGTCGACGTGATGGTCGACGAGGGCGGCGCGCTGCGCTTCCGGGAGCGGATCGTGGTGTGCGACAGCAGCCGGGTGGACACGCTGCTCGCCATTCCGCTCTAGCGGAGCGGGATTGCCGGGCTCGGTCGTCGGGCTGTCGAAGTCGCGGGTGCTGGCAGGGCTGCAGTGCCCGAAGCAGCTCTGGTGGCGGGTGCACGAGCCGGGGGCGCCGGAGCTGGCGGTCGACCCCCTGCTGGAGGCGGTGTTCGCGCGCGGCCGTCGGGTGGGCGAGGCGGCGCGCGCCTACGTGCCGGGCGGCGTGCTGATCGATCTGCCCCACGACGCCTACGACGCGCGGGTGGCGGCCACCCTGGACGCGCTCGCGGCGGGGGCCCCGGTGGTCTACGAGGCGAGCGTGCGCGCCGAGTCCGTCTACGTGGCGATCGACATCCTGGAGCGGCTCCCCGGCGGCGGCTTCGGCGTCACCGAGGTCAAGTCGACCGCGAGCGTGAAGGAGCCGCACCGGGACGACGTGGCGGTTCAGGCGCTGGTGGCGCGGCGCGCGGGGCTGCCGGTGCGGCGGATGGAGATCATGCACCTGAACCGCGCGTGCACCTATCCGGACCTCCGCGATCTCTTCGTGCGCGCGGACGTGACCGCGGAGGCGGAGGCGCGGATCGCGTCCCTGCCCGGCACGGTAGATGGGCTCCGGAGCATGCTGGCCGGCCCGTGCCCGGAGGTGCCGACCGGGCCGCACTGCGCGAAACCGTACGAATGCCCGTTCCTCGAGCGGTGCTGGCCGCCGCGTCCCGAGCACCACGTGAGCACGCTCTACCGGCTGCAGCGGCGCGTCCTCGCCGCGCTGGCCGAGCAGGGCTACGAGACCATCTTCGAGCTGCCGGACGACACCGGCCTCGCCGCCATCGCCGACCGGCAGCGGCGCGCGGTGCAGTCGAATCGGACGATCGTCGAGCCCGGCCTCGGGCGCGCGCTCCGCGCCTGCGCCTCGCCGGTCGCGTTCCTCGACTTCGAGACCGCGGGGCTCCCCATCCCGGTGTGGAACGGCTGCCACCCGTGGGACGCGCTGCCGGTGCAGTGGAGCTGCCACGTGGAGGACGGCGCGGGCGGGCTCACCCACCACGCGTGGCTCGCGGCGGGGCCCGACGACGAGCGCCCCGCGCTGGCCGAGCGGCTGCTCGCCGCGTGCGAGCCCGCGCGCGCCATCGTGGCTTACAACGCGAGTTTCGAGCGCGAGTGCATCCGGCGGGTCGCGGCGGGCGCGCCCGCGCTGGCCCCGCGGCTCGAGCGCATCGCGGAGCGGCTGGTGGATCTGCTGCCGATCGTGCGCGAGCACGTCTACCATCCCGACTTCGGCGGGAGCTTCTCCCTCAAGCGCGTGCTGCCCGCGCTGGTCCCCGAGCTCGGCTACGACGACCTCGCGATCGGCGAGGGCGCGCTCGCCAGCGCGGCGCTCGAGCGCCTGCTCTGGGGCGGAGCGGCCCTGGGCACGGACGAGCGGGCCCGGCTCCGGCAGGACCTGCTGGACTACTGCCTACGGGACACCCTGGGCCTGGCCCGGCTGCTCGACAGGCTCCGGGGCCTGGTCGGGTCCTGATCTGGAATCGTCAACCTGGACGGGTAGTTACGCGGCTATCCCGATACCTATGCACAGCTCTATCCACATATGTGGATAGACCCTTCACGGGAATTGCGGAGGCGGGTGCCCCCGTTGCGGCCGCCCCTCGGGGCCTAGCCCTTCGCCAGCTTCTCCACGCCGCGCCGGGAGAGCCCCGAGACGCGCGCGAGCAGGGCCTTCACCTTCCGCTCCGATACCTGGTCCGCGAGGATCAGCTTCTTCGACTTCGTCTTGGTCACGATGTACGCGAC
>DASZJM010000630.1:0-5084 GCA_035948165.1 Candidatus Methylomirabilota bacterium | reverse complement strand
CGCGGCGGCATCTCCCGGAGCGCGGTCAGGCGCCGGTAGGCGAAGACCCGGGTGATGAAGTTGTCGCGCCGGCGCGCGTCGTTCAGCCGGCCCTCCTCCTCGACGGGCAGGAGCGGCAGCGCGTCCATGAGCGCCCGCGCGAAGAGCCCGACCCCGGTGCGCGCGGGCGGGCCGTCGTCGTCGGGGTAGAGCTTGACGCGCTCCATGCCGCAGGAGGGCGAGGCGCGCTTGAGCACGTAGCCGGAGAGCCCGCGCCGCCCCAGCTCCTGCGCGCGCCGCCGCGCGAACTCGTTCATCCGGGTCGTGTGGTCGGCGCCGCTGGTCACGCCGAGCAGGCGCGGGGCGGCGGGATCGCCCACCAGGCGGATCGGCTCCCGCGGCACGCCCATGCCCACCTCCAGCTCCGGGCAGACCGGCACCCACGTGACGTGGCGCGCGAGCACGCCGGTGAGGTACGGGTCCCTCTGGTGCCCGCCGTCGTAGCGCACCTCCTCGCCGAGCGGGCACGAGGAGATATCCACCCGGATCGGCAGATCGGGCGAGCGCCAGAGGGGCGGGGCGGCGGCCATCAGCCGGCCCGGTAGCGGACCTCGAAGCTCACGCAGCCGCCCGCGGACCGGAACGGCCCGTGCGGCATACCGGGCGGCCGCACCGCCACCGAGCCGGCCGGGTACGGGCGGCCGCCGCACTCGAGGACGCCGGAGACGATGTAGATCTCCTCCCAGAAGTCGTGGGTGACCACGCGGTCGTTGCCCGCCCCCGGCTCGAAGCGCAGCAGGCGCGTGGTCACGCCCTCGTCCTCGCCGCCGCTCAGGACCTGCTCCCACACGCCGGCAGGATAGCCGGGCGCGGGCCGCCAGGGCAGCGACGCCGGATCGAAGAACTCGCGCTCGGCTTTCGTGGCCATCGTCGCTGAGTTATTGTAGCCGACATGCCGACCATCGACTCCGCCCGGCTCGAAGCGAAGGCCACCCGCATATTCACCGCGATGGGCGCGCCCGCGGGCGATGCGGCGTGGATCGCCGCGCTGCTGGTGCGCGCGAACCTGCGCGGCCACGACTCCCACGGTGTCATCCGCATCCCGCAGTACTGGGAGTCGGTGAAGCGCAAGGAGGTGGATCCGCGCTCGCCCATCACGGTGACCGGGGAGACGCCCGCCCTGGTGCGGCTCGACGGGGGCCGCGGCTTCGGGCAGGTGGTGGCCCGGCGCGCGATGGAGATGGCGATCGCCAAGGCCAAGGCGGGCGGCCTCAGCGCCGCGTCGACCTCGCGCACCAGCCACGTGGGGCGCCTCGCCGACTACGCGGAGATGGCGGCCGACGCGGGCCTCGTCGGCCTGCTGTGGGCCAACTGCGTGCACGGGCTCAACGTGGCGCCGTGGGGCGGGGCGGCGCGGCGGCTCGGCACCAATCCGCACGCGGTCGCGATCCCGGGCAGCAGCGGGCCCGCGATGGTGCTCGACTTCGCGACCAGCGTGGTGGCCGAGGGCAAGTTGCGCGTGAAGCGCAACCGCAAGCAGCCGGCGCCGCCCGGCTGGTTCGTGGACAGCAAGGGCCGGCCGGAGACCGATCCCGAGATCTTCTACGGCGATCCGCCCGGTGCCCTGCTCACCGCGGGGGACCACAAGGGCTACGGCCTCTCCCTCGCGGTGGAGATCCTGGGCGGCATCCTCTCCGGCACCGGTCCCGCCGGGCCGCCGCCCGGCGTCTTCGCCAACGGCACCCTCATGATCTGCGTCGACGTGGAGCGCTTCCTGCCGCTGGCCGACTTCCACCGCCAGGTGGCCGCCCTCTTCGGCTGGGTGAAGGCCACGCCGCTCGCTCAGAACGCGAGCGAGATCCTGATCCCCGGCGAGCCCGAGGCGCGCCTCGAGGCCGCGCGCCGCGCGCACGGCATCACCGTCGAGGATCAGACCTGGAATCAGATCGAGACGACCGCGGCGGAGCTCGGGGTCGCCTAGAGGGGCGACCGCTCAGGGGAAGAGGCGCTCCGCGTTCCGGAAGGCGATCTTCTCGGCCACGTCTCGCGGAAGCTGGCCGAGGTAGCCTCGCACCTCGGTGACCGAACCCGGCAAGGCTTCCCATCGAGAGGTCATCCAGGTGTCGGTGCCGGCCAGGAAGCGGTCGGGATGCCGGAGGAACACCGCGCGCCAGCCCGGGTCGAGCGTGCCGCCGGGGGCCACGTCGCCGTTGCGGATGGCCAGATCCACCCAGAGGTTCGGGTAGCGGTCGAGCAGCGCGCCCACCGCCTGCGGCCCCGCGCTCATCCCCGCGTGCGCCCAGATCACCCGCAGCCGCGGCTCGATCGTGAACAGCTCCACGATCGCGAGCTCGTCCGAGTGGGCGTGGAGGTAGATGTTCTCCTGCACCGCCAGCTCGGTGATGCGCTTGACCACGAAGGTGCCGGTCTGGCCGCCGAAGAGGTGGAACTCGCCGATCCCCTTGTGCACGCCCTTGTTCTTCGCGAGCCGCTCCTGCACGTAGGCCAGCACCGACGGGTCCTGCCACCAGTGCCCGATGTCCTCGCGCGTGCGGTACGGCCGGAGGATCGGGACGACGCGCTTCGGGTCCTTCTGGTAGAGGGTGAGCGTCCCGTCGTCGGGCGTGCTCGAGACGAGCGCGCGCTTGACCCCCGCCTTCTGAAGGATGCCGAGGATGCGATCGGGCGGATACTCGGCCCAGTCGGGCGCGCTGTAGTGGATGTGGGTGTCGAAGATCGGCAGCTCGGGCGTCTGGCTCCCGACCGGAGCCGCGCCGACGGCGCAGAGCGCCACCGCGAGGAGGGCGCTGCGACGGGCCGCGATCCAGGGCCGCACGCGCCGAGCCTAGCACGGCCACGTCGCCTTGCGCAGCCCCGTCCGGTCCGCTACGCTGAGCGACGTGATGAGATCGGCTCGTTTCGCTCTCGCGCTCGGCTTGCTGGTTCTTGCGGCCACCGGACCCGCCACCGCGCAGGGCCTGCCCGGAGGCCGGCGGCCCGACGCCATCGACCAGGCGCGCGGGCTCGCGACCCAGCCGTTCCAGACCCCGGCCGCGCCGGATCGCCCGGTGGATCGCTGGATCTCGCCGCGCCGGGTCTACTCGCCCGAGCTGGGGCGCGACGTCCTCGTCCCCGGCCACTACGAGCGCGACGTCAACGGCCAGCGCGTGGAGCGCCCGCCGCTCATCGTCACCACGCCGGAGGGTGGCAGCCCGACCATCCTGCCCGGCGGCGAGCGCCCGCCGGTCGAGCAGCGCCCCGGCCCCTGATGCTCGAGGCGGTGGGCATGGCGGAGATCAACAAGATCTTCGCGGTCACCGACGCTCTTGGTGTCCACCGGGAGGCGCTCGTCATCCCGCTCGGCACCGGCACCGGCCGCGTGCGCAAGCTGCCGAGCGGTAAGTTCGAGATCATCGTCGACAAGGACGTCCCGATCGACGAGTGGCTCCAGGGATTGCCCGCGCTGATCAAAGCCGCCATGGCGTGAGTCCCCGCCGGCGCGGGGAGATCGGCCTCCTTCCCCTCGTCGCCATCCTCTTCTTCAACGTGAGCGGCGGGCCGTACGGCGTCGAGGACGCGGTCGGCTCGCTCGGTCCCGGCCTGGCCCTCCTGCTGCTGGTCGTCACCCCGCTGGTGTGGAGCCTGCCCGTCTCGCTCGCGATGGCCGAGCTGGCCTCGGCCCTGCCTGAGGAGGGCGGCTACGTGGTCTGGGTGCAGCGCGCCTTCGGCCGCTTCTGGGGATTCCAGGCGGGCTGGTGGAGCTGGATCAACTCCTTCGTGGACGTGGCGGTCTACCCCGCGCTCTTCGCCGACTACGTGGCTTTCTGGCGTCCGGGCATGTCCGCCCTCGAGCGCTGGGCGCTCGTGCTCGCGTTCGTCTGGCTCCTCACCGCGGTGAACCTGGCCGGGGTGCGCATCACCGGCTGGACCGCGGTGGCGATGGGCGCGATCTCGCTGGTGCCGGTCGTCGTCCTCACCGCGGTGGCCGCGACGCGGCTCGAGGCCGTGCCCTGGCGCCCGTTCGCGGCCGAGGAGGGCGGGCTGCTGTCGGGCCTGGGCCTGGGGCTCGCGGTGATGATGTGGAACTACTCGGGCTGGGACACGCCGACCACCACGCTCGGGGAGACGCGCGAGCCGGGGCCGAGCTTTCGCCGCGCGGTCTGGCTCGCGCTACCCCTCATCACGCTCGCCTACGTGCTGCCGGTCGCGGCCGGCCTCTCCGCGGCAGGCGACTGGGCCGCGTGGGACACCGGGCACTGGCCCGCGGTCGCGGCGCGGATCGGCGGCGCGTGGCTCGCGCACGTGGTGACGGTGGGCGCGGTGGTGGCGGCGGCGGGGCTCTTCCTCTCGCTCCTGCTCACGAACTCGCGGTTGCCCTACGTGCTCGCGCGCGACGGGCAGATGCCGGCCGTGCTGGGCCGTCTCCACCCGCGCTTCCGCACCCCGTGGGCCGCGGTGGTGCTGTCGAGCGTGGGCTACAGCGTGTGCGCCTTCTGGAGCTTCAAGGACCTGATCGTCCTGAACATCTGGCTGTACTCGATCGCGCTGGTCCTCGAGATGGCCGCGTTCGTGGCCCTGCGGCGGCGCGAGCCCGCGCTGCCGCGGCCGTGGCGCGTGGGCGGCGGCGCGATCGGGATGTGGCTCGTGGCCTCACTGCCCACCCTCTGCTGCGTGCTCGCGATGGCCACCGCGGGGTGGACCAACACCGTGGTGGGCGTCCTCGCGGCGCTGACCGGCCCGCTCGCCTACTGGCTCTGGCGCGCGCCCGCCCGCCGCGCACCGGCCTAGGCGGACTCGCTAGAGCAGGGAGCGCCAGGCCGCGGGCGTCGCGGCGGTGGCCGCCGGCGGTGTCGGCGCGACCGCGACACCGCGCCGACGGAGCGCGCGCCAGACGCCGGCTCGAAAGCGCCGATCGCCCAGCAGTCCACCCGCCCAGCTCACCGGCAGCGCGCGCCGCGCGCCGAGCCGCGGCGCGGCCCGCACCACCAGGTCGGCGAGCGCCCGCTGCGCGTCCGCGACCACGCGGCGAGCCGCGCGGTCTGGCTCGCGCTACCCCTCATCACGCTCGCCTACGTGCTGCCGGTCGCGGCCGGCCTCTCCGCGGC
>DASZJM010000629.1:0-6667 GCA_035948165.1 Candidatus Methylomirabilota bacterium | reverse complement strand
CCAGGTCATCAACCTGAGCTTCTGGGACTACAACGACGTGGCCCCCGGCTACTTCGCCGCCGCCGAGATCGCCGCGCGCGAAAAGAAGGTCGGCGTCATCGTCATCGAGGTGGCGCGCCCGGACTTCCGCGTGGCGGACCGGAGCACGTTCGCCGACTCCGACCTGCGGGCCGCCGCCAAGGGTCTCTACGTCATCCGCGACTTCGTGTCCGGCCAGCCGCGACACGGCTACGTCGTGGCCCAGGGATCGAGCTCGACGTTCAACCTCGTGAGCGTGCTGCCGCGGCTGACGCAGGCGGGCATCAACGTGAAGGTCATCGCGGCCATCAGCGAGGAGCTGTTCGACCACCAGCCCGAAGCGTATCGGAACGCGGTGCTGCCGCCCGAGGCCAGCCAGGACCTCATGTTCGTGATGAGCGGAACGCGCCGCATGTGGCCGCTGCGCAACGTCGGCTCGCTGACCGATGAATACTCTCTCACCGCGGACCAGGACAACGTGTGGCTCACCGGCGGCACCGAGGCGGACGTGATCGCCGAGGCGCACCTCGACGCGGACTCGATCTTCGCCGGGGTGCAGCGGTTCGCGCAGGAGCGTCCGACGCGCCTGAGCCGGCAGCGCGCCCTGCTGAACGCGCTCGGATAACCCCGGACCGGCCGCCCAACGCGGCGCCCACGTCCCGAGGAAACCGATGACCGAGGCGATCCGCATCGCGGTTCTGAACTTCGTCCACGAGACGGTGACGTTCCTGCCCAACGACACCACGCTCGACGACTTCGTCCACGACGGCTCGCCGGCCCGCGGCGAGGCCCTGCTCGCCTGGGAGCCTCGCTCCTACATGGGCGGCTTCGTGAAGGTGGCGCGCGAGCATGCCGGCGTCGAGCTGGTCGGCATCGAATCGCCGCTCTGGCCCCGGACCGGCACCGGCTCGGGCTGGATCACGAGGGAGGCCTACGAGCACTTTCTCGGCCGCATGCTCGCCGAGCTCGAGCACGGCGGGAGCTGGCACGGCGTCTATCTCGCCCTGCATGGCGCGATGGGCGTGCGCGGCGTGGCTCGGCCCGAGGCCGACATCGCCCGCCGCGTGCGCGAGGTCGTGGGCCGCGACGCCTTCATCGCCGGCACCTTCGATCCGCACGGCAACGAGGACGCCGAGTTCCTGCGCCAGGCCGACTTCGCATTCTGCGCCAAGTACTTCCCGCACTACGACAGCCGCCTGCAGGGGGAGCGCGCGGCTCGCATGCTGATCCGCGCCATCCACGGCGACTACTCCCCCGCCTCCGCCACGGTGAAGGTGCCGATCCTGACCGCCACGGTGCTGCAATGGACCGGCGCTTCACCGTGGATGGACCTGGTCCAGCGCGCCCTCACCTGGGAGGCGCGCGAGCCCGACCTCTACATGAACGTCTTCTTCGGCTTCCCCTTCGCCGACGTGCCGGATGTCGGCATGACGATCCAAGCGATGACCAACGGCAAGCCCGAGCTCGCCCGCAAGGCCGCCGAGGACGTCGCGACCTGGGCCTGGCGCCGGCGCGAGGCGCTGCTGAACACCGCGACAGTGCACCCGGTCCCCCACGGCGTGACACTCGCCAAGGAGGCGGTGGCCCGCGGCGCGTGGCCGGTGGTGCTGGCCGACCACTCCGATCGCTCCGGCTCGGCGACGTGGGTGCTGCAGCAGGTGATCGCCCAGGACCTGGCCGACGTGCTGATCGCCACCATTGCTGATCGCGCCGCTGTCGAGGCGGTCGTGGGCAAGGGCCTGAAGGCCGGCGACCCCTTCGACATGGGCGTTGGTGGCCTGGCCGACGAGTCCGCCGGCCAGCCGGTGCGGATCGCGGGCACCATCGCGGGCGTGGCGCACGTCGCCGGGCGACACTGGGCGAGCGTCGCCTTCGGGCGCGGCAACGTCGTCCTGATCAGCGAATACCTCACCCAGGTCGTGGATCCCCTCGACCTCGAGGCGCCCGGACTCACCATCGACCGGTTCAAGGTCTTCGCGCTCAAGTCGCGGGTGCACTTCCGCCGCGGCTTCGACGATTCCGGCTTCGCGAAGACGATCCTCCTGGTCGAGCCCGAGCAGCCCTTCCTCGGCACGGTGCGGCTCGAAGCGCTACCCTACCGGAACGTCGACCTCTCGAAGCTCTATCCCTACGGCGACGTGAGCTTCCCCTGATGACCCTGCCCGTGTTCGAGACACCGCGCCTGACGCCGCGGTCCATCACCGAGCACGACGCCGACGGCCTGCATGAGGCGTACGGCGATGCGGATGTCATGCAGTACTGGGACCACCCTCCGTCACGCGACGTGTCGCAGACGGCTGAGCGCATCCGCATGTCCGCCGAAGTCGACCCGCGCTGGCATGGCATGTGGGCGATCCAGACCCGTGCGGGCCGGTTCGTGGGCGCGATCAACTACCACGCGCTCAACGAGCAGCAACGGCGACTCGCGCTCGGGTGGATCCTGGTCCCGTCGTCCTGGCGCCAGGGCCTCATGACGGAGGCGGCGTCGCCCGTGATCTCGCATTGCTTCACGCGCCTGAACGTGCACCGGATCGAAGCGCTGATCGAGCCGCAGAACCGGTCGTCACGCCGGCTGGCCGTGACGCTCGGCTTCACCGAAGAGGGCACGCTCCGGGACTGGCTCTGCGTCGCGGGCGAGTTCCGCAGCGTCGTGATGTACGGCCTGCTGCGCCCCGAATGGAGGCACCCATGCTGATCGTCGACGCGCAGATTCATCTCTGGAACGCGGGCAACCCCACCAGTCCGTGGCACCGCCAGATCCCCGCCTATCTCAAGGAGGATGCCCTGAAGGAGATGGACGCCGGCGGTGTCGATGCCGCCATCCTCACTCCCCACACCCCGTGGGACCCGAACGCCAACGAGCTCTGCATCGACGCCGTGCGGGCGCATCCCGACCGCTTCGCGATCCTCGGCAACTTCCCTCTCGACAAGCCGGAGAGCCGCGCGCTGGTCGACACCTGGAAGCAGCGCCCGGGAATGCTCGGCTGCCGCTTCACCTTCATCGGGCCGGAGCAGAGCAAGTGGCCGACAGACGGCACCGTCGACTGGCTGTGGCCGGCCGCCGAGCGGGCCGGCCTGCCGATCGCGATGATGGCTGCCAACTTCCTGCCGAAGGTCGCCGAGGTCGCCCAGCGGCATCCGAACCTCAAGCTGATCATCGATCACCTCGGCCGCCCGCGGGGAGACGCGCCCCCGAGCGAGCGCTGGGCCAATCTGGCGGAGGTGCTCGCGCTCGCGAAATATCCCAACGTGGCGATGAAGGCCACCGGAGCGCCGAGCTACTCCGATCAGCCCTACCCGTTTCGCGACATCCACGACAACCTGCGCCGCCTGTACGACGCCTTCGGCCCCGCGCGCTGGTTCTGGGGCACCGACATCACGCGCATGCCCTGCCTGTGGCGTCAGTGCGTGACGCTGTTCACGGAAGAGCTGCCCTGGCTGAAGGGCCGCGACCTCGAGCTGGTCATGGGTCGGGCCGTCTGTGACTGGCTGGGATGGAAACGATAGGAGATACGACATGAGACCCAACAAGCTGCGCGAGCTCCTGAAGGCCAACAAGCCCACCCTGTCCACCCACATTCACACCACGTGGCCGTCCGTCGTCGAGGCCATCGGGCACACGGGTCTCTACGACTACGTCGAGTTCGTGGGCGAGTACGGGCCCTTCGACCTGCACGACCTCGACAACCTCGCCCGAGCCGCCGACATCTACAGCATGTCGATGCAGCTCAAGGTCGACCAGGAGCCGAGGGGTTTCCTCGCCCAGCGGGGCATCGGGTCCGGCTTCCATAGCATCCTGTTCGCGGACTGTCGCTCGGCCGCCGACGTGCAGGAGTGCGTGCGCATCGTGCGCGCGGAGACCCCGGAGGACAAAGGCACCTACGGCGTGGCCACCCGTCGGTTCACCTACATGGGATACGGCGGCACCAAGGAGTACGTCCAGGCCCTGCGGGACATCGTCGTGGCCATCATGATCGAGAAGCCGGGAACGGTCGACACGCTCGAGGAAGTCCTCTCCGTCAAGGGTGTCGACATGGTGCAGTGGGGCGGCTCCGACTACTCGATGGGCATCGGACGAGCCGGTGAGCGCTACTCCCCGGAGCTACGCGTGGTCGAGCGCCGCGTGTTCGAAACGGCCATCAAGATGGGCGTGCCGCCCCGCGCCGAGATCGCCACCGCGGATCAGGCGAAGTACTTCCTTGACATGGGTGTCCGACACTTCTCCGTCGGCACCGACATCACGATCCTGCACCAGTGGTGGAAGTCCCAGGGCGAGGACCTGCGCAAGGCTCTCGGCGGTGGCTGACGTCCGGCCCCGATCAGAGCGCGGGACTCGCCCACGTTCAGGGCTGACCCAGCGACGCCGGGTTGATCGGCGTCGGCATCGCCTGCACCACGGGAAGGACCCTCTCCGCGAACAGCCGCAGGCTCTTCTCCGCCTTGGCTCGCGGCATCCCCCCGTAGAACATGTGGATGACCACCATCTCCAGGCTGAGGGCACCCTGCAGCGTCCTGATCTTCTCGATGATCTCGTCGGGCGTCCCGATCGGCTGGGTAGCGCGGCGCGCCGCGAGGCCCGCGTCGGCCACCCCGACGTCGGCGGTCTGGCGCTTGAGGTACTCCTCGTAGCCGGGAATGCCCGCGTAGCCCGGGTTGTTCCACTCGAAGTAGTGGTGCTGAGCGGCGAGGAGCTGGTTGTGGAAGTACTCCCATCCCTCCTCCGCCTCCGAGGCGGTCTCCCCGCAGTACATCCACAACAGCGTGGTGGGCTGGTCCGGCGGCAGCCCCAGCCCCGCCCGGATGGTGTTGAACCGCCGCACCTGCGCCGTCATCTCGTCGAGGCCCGCCCCGGCGACGAACATCTGTCCCAGCCCGTTCTCGGCCGCCATCCGCGCGGAGGCCTCGGTGGTGAACGCGGCCTTGATTCGTGTGGTGAGCTCGCCCTTGTGGCGCGCCTGTGGGCGAATGGTGGTCGGCGGAATCTTGTAGATCTTGCCGTCGAAAGTGAAGCGCTCCGCTCCGTCTGACGCCCGCAGTGCGCCGATCACGTCGTAGAAGTACGCGTGCGATTCCCCGATCGGGTATCCGAGCGAGGCGTACTCGTGGGGAGAGATCCCGCGCCCGATCCCGAGGTGAAGGCGACGCCCCTTGAGCAGGATGTCCAGCATGGAGATCTCGCTCGCCAGCCGCACCGGATTCCACCACGGGGCCACGATGACCGCCGTCCCCACATCGACCCGACGCGTGCGACCCGCCCAGTACGCCAGGTACTGAAGCGGATTCGGCTGCATGGAATAGGCCGAGCCGTAGTGCTCGGTGGCCCAGATGGAGTCGAACCCGAGAGGCTCGACGAGCTCGCCCAGCGCCAGCGTGTCGTCCATGTTCGCGGCGTCCGACACCGCGGGCGGGCGGCCGTAGTCCTCCGCCATGAGGCGCTCCCAGTCGCCCTGGTTGTAGCCGGTCACCATCACGCCGCAGTGCATGCCCGTCCCCCTCGTCCCTTCCCCGTCGAGCTCTCGCCGCCGGCGATAGTGTACTGTCTACAGACGATCCCGGGAAGCGACCCAGGAGGAACGAGCATCTAGATCCCGGGACGGGGGCGCCCTCGATGCGCTACCATCGCCGTCGAAGCAAACATAGTCAGCCGCGAGAGGAGAACAATTTGGCGCTATTTGAGAAGGGCCCGGTCCGCATTCACTACCAGGAGGCCGGCTCCGGCTTCCCGCTGTTCGTCATCCCCGGCGGGGGCCAAAACTCCACCATCGGCTTCATGTCGGACCGGGCGCCGTTCAACGCGACCGCGGAATTCAAGGACGAGTACCGCTGTATCACGGCCGACCTGCGCAACGCGCCGAGCGGCCAGTCTTCCGGGCCGCTCGAGATCGATCGGCCGTGGGACTCCTATGCCGACGATCACCTCGCCCTCATGGATCACCTGGGCATCCGGCGCTTCATGGTGATCGGCTACTGCATCGGCGGCCCGTTCATCTGGAAGCTTGTCGAGCGCGCGCCGGAGCGCATCGTCGCCGCGGTCGTGTCGCAGCCCGTCGGCTTCCGCAAGGAATCGAACCCCATGTACGACAACAGCATGCACACCTGGGGCCCGGCGCTGGTCAAGCAGCGGCCTGACCTCACGATGGACATGATCGACAAGTTCCTGACCCGCATGTACGTCACGAACGCCGACTTCGTCTTCAGCGTGCCGCGCGATGTCGTCCAGGGCTGCCCGGCCCCCGTGCTGGTCATGCCGGACGAGACCCCTTCGCACCCCTACGAGCCCGCCATCGAGTCGGCCATGCTGGCCCCGAAGTCGGAGCTGACGTTCTTCCCGTGGAAGGACTCCAAGGAGAAGATCCCACTCGCGGTGCGGCACGTGCGCACGTTCCTCAAGGCGAACCGGCCGGTCTGATCCCGAGGACAATCCATGTTCGGATGGGGCATCGTCAGCACCGGAAAGCATCCAGACGTCAAGATCGCACCGGCGATGGCCGCGGCCGACGGCGGCGAGCTCGTCGCCGTCTACAGCCGCGATCAGCACCGCGCGGAGGCGTTCGCCCAGAAGCACGACGCACGCGCCGCGTACAGTCAGCTCGGCGACCTCCTCAAGGACCCACGTGTCGACGGCGTCTTCGTGGCCTCGCCGAACGCC
>DASZJM010000628.1:0-3704 GCA_035948165.1 Candidatus Methylomirabilota bacterium | reverse complement strand
CGGCGCGTGGCCGCGGCGGGCATCCAGCTCCACGGGGGTATCGGCTTCACGTGGGAGCACGACCTCCACCTCTACTTCAAGCGCGCCAAGGGCTCGGAGTTCACCTTCGGTGATGCCACCCATCATCGCGAGCGCGTCGCTCAGCTCGTGAACCTGTAGCGCGTCCTCGCGTCCATGATCAAGCGGGTCCGGGAGCACATGGGCCGGTGGATCCGGCGCGACCCGCGCGAGCTGCCGCCGGAAGCCCTCCTCTTCGCCGATCACGAGGAGATCCAGGACATCGCGCGCCAGATCCGCCGCACCAAGGTGGAGATGGACCGCGCGGTCCTCTCGATGCGCAGCTGGGCCCGCGACCTCGGGCGCCGCCTCGCGGAGGCCCCCCGCGGGCTCTCGCGCGGCGAGGATCTGCGCGCCCTCGGCGAGACGGTGGGGGGGCTCGCCCACAACTTCAACAACTCCCTCGCCGCGATCCTCGCCTACACCGAGCTGATGCTGCGGGAGAGCGAGTCGGAGGCGGCCCGCCGCCGGCTGGTGGTGATCCGCGACGTGGCCCTCGAGGCCTCCGCGACGGTTCGCAAGCTGCAGGAGTTCGTGTCCCGCCAGCCCCAGGTCGCCTTCGGCCCGGTGGGCCTGCCCGCGGTGATCGCGGAGGCCCTCGAGCTGACCGCCCCGCGCTGGCGCGACGAGGCCGAGCGCAAGGGCACCGTCATCGCGGTCACCCAGGACATGGAGGCACTGCCCCCGGTGGAGGGCGCCGCCTTCGAGCTGCGCGACGCGCTCGTGCGGCTGATCCACAACGCGGTCGACACCATGCCGAAGGGTGGCACGCTCGCGATCCGGGCCGCCGCCGAGGCGTCGGGCTGGGTGGTGGTGGAGGTGCGCGACTCGGGAGTGGGCATGTCCGACGAGACGCGCCGCCGCCTCGCCGAGCACGCCCGGAGCCTGCAGCCCGGTCGCGGGGCCGGGCAGGGCCTCGCCCAGGTCTACGACATCGTCGAGCGCCACGGCGGCAGCGTGACCATCGAGAGCGAGATCGGCCGGGGCACCACCGTGCGCCTGCGGCTGCACGCGAGCCGCTTCCAGATCATCCCCGCCTCGGAGGGACTGGCCGAGCGTCAGGTCTCCCCGGACCAGGCCGCGCGGGTGCTGCTGGTGGACGACGACCCGCGGCTCCTGAGCGTGCTCTCGGACGTGATGGCGAGCGAGGGGCACGCGATCACCACCGCGGCCAACGGCGAGGAGGCGCTCGCGGTCTTCGACCCGGACGCCCACGACGTGGTGATCACCGACCTGGGGATGCCGAAGATGAACGGGTGGGAGGTCGCCCAGCGCGTGAAGAGCCGCTCGCCCGGCACCGCGGTCTTCATCCTGACCGGCTGGGGCGAGGGCGTCTCCGCGCACGAGTCCATGCAGTTCGTGGACCGCGTCATCGCCAAGCCGGTGTCGGCCGAGGCCCTGCTCGAGCAGCTGGCCGGCCTGACCCGCACGCGCGTCCCGCCCGCGTGACCGCGCCCGCCGCCCCTCCCGCCACTCCGCGGCCCGCCGCTTCCGTCCTGCTCGTGCGTCCCGGCCGGCACCGCCCGGTCGAGGTCTACATGATCCGCCGACAGAAGACCATGCGCTTTCTCGGCGGCTTCTACGCGTTCCCCGGCGGCAAGGTCGAGCCCACCGATGGCAGCGACACTGCCCTCGCTCGCTGCTACGGGGTCACGAGCGCGACCGCCCTCGCCGCGTTCCCGGTCACCGACGGCTTCGCCCCACTCGCTTTCTGGGTGACCGCCGCGCGCGAGCTCATCGAGGAGACCGGCCTCCTGGTGGGCTGCGACGCCGACGGCCGGCCGGTGGACACGCGCGACGCCATGGTGCGCGAGCGCGTCGAGCGGGTGCGGCACGCGCTGGCCGCCGCCGGCGCCTCGTTCCCCGCGCTGCTCGAGGCCGAGGGCTGGCACCTGGATCTGGCCCCGTTCCGCTACCTCTCTCACTTCATCACCCCGCCGTCGAGCCCGATCCGGTTCACCGCGCGCTTCTTCCTCGCCCCGGTGCCCACCGGACAGGAGCCGCGCCTGCTGGGAGGCGAGGCCTCCGAGGGTTTCTGGATCGATCCCGCCGAGGGCCATCGACGCTTCCTCGAGGGGGAGATGCAGATGGCGGAGCCGGCGGATTGTGGGCTCCGCTACCTGTCCGGGTTCGAGACCCTCGACGCGGTGTGGGCCGCCCACACGGACGGCCGCCACAAGTTCCACGGCATCACCGATCGGATCGAGGCGGCCGGCTTCTCGATCCCGCGCGGCAAGAGATCCGGGCAGGGCTGAGCGCGGACCCGATGGACAACGCGGCCGCCCTCTTCGTCGACGCACCGGTCGAGGAAGGCCTGGGAGACCGCGCGGCCGTCGTGACGCCCGCCGGCTCGCTCGACTACGCGGGCCTCCAGCGCCTCACCGATCGCGCCGCCCACGCCCTGCGCGCTCTCGGCGTCGAGCCCGAGCAGCGCGTGGCGCTGCTGATGGCCGATGGCGCGGGCTGGGCCGCCACCTTCTTCGGCGCCTTGAAGCTCGGCGCGGTCGCGGTCCCGATCAACACCCGCCTCGGGCCGGCGGACCTCCGGACCGTGCTCGCCGACTGCCGGCCGCGGGTGCTGGTGGCGGATCTCCCGCTGCTGGAGGCGGCCGCCATCGATCCGGCCGCGCTCGGCACCCGCGCCGCGCTCGATTTCGACGCGCTCGTGCGCGACGCCTCCACCGGCCCGGTGCGGCCGGAGCCGGTCGGAGCCGACGCGATGGCCTTCTGGCTCTACACGTCGGGCACCACCGGCTCGCCGAAGGCGGCGGTGCACTGCCACCGGACGCTGCCCGCCTGCCGCCACTACCGGGAGCTGCTCGGCGTCACCGGGGCCGACCGGGTGTTCGCCACGTCCAAGCTCTTCTTCGCCTACGCACTCGGCAACCAGCTCCTGATCCCGCTCTTCGCGCGGGCCACCGCGTACCTCCATCCGGGCTGGCCGGATCCCGCCGAGGTGGCGCGGGTGATGCGCGAGTTCGCGCCGACCGTCTTCTTCTCGGTGCCGACGGTCTACGCGCGGCTCCTGCGCGCGGATCTTCCCGCCGAGACGTTCCGGTCGGCGCGGTTCTGCGTCTCGGCGGGTGAGCGGCTGCCCGGCGACGTCTACGAGGCCTGGCGGGCCCGCTTCGGGGTCGAGATCCTGGACGGGATCGGGGCCACCGAGACCGTCTTCATGGTGCTCTCCAACCGGCCCGGCGAGAGCCGGCCCGACTCCTCCGGCGTGCCGGTGCCGGGCACGGAGGCCCGGCTCCTCGACGCGGAGGGCCGGCCAGTGCCCGACGGCGAGGAGGGGGTCCTCTGGGTCCGGACCCCGTCGCAGGCCGCGGCGTACTACCGGCGGCTCGACCACTCCCGGCGGACCTTCGTGGGCGACTGGTTCCGGACCGGCGATGTCTACCGGCGCGACGCCGACGGCCACCACATCCACTGCGGCCGCGAGGACGACTTCTTCAAGGTGGCGGGGCAGTGGGTGTCGCCCGCCCAGGTGGAGTCGGTGCTGCTTCGGCACCCGGAGGTGCTCGACGGCGGGGTGGTGGGGGCACCGGAGGCGGGCGGGCTGATCAAGCCGTTCGTCTTCGTGGTCCCGCGCGACCCGACCGTCTCGCCGGAGGCGCTGCGCTCCGACGTGCGGCGCTTCCTCGACG
>DASZJM010000627.1:0-1515 GCA_035948165.1 Candidatus Methylomirabilota bacterium | reverse complement strand
GCGGTACGCGGCGCGCTCACCGGCATCTTCTACAACAAGGGCGAGGTGTGCGCGGCCGGCTCGCGGCTGTTCCTGGAAGACTCCATCCACGACCAGTTCATGTCCAAGCTCACCGACCGGGTCAAGAGCCTGAAGGTCGGCGACCCGATGGACAAGGCCACCCGCATGGGCCCGGTGGTGTCGAAGAGCCAGATGGAGACCGTGCTCTCCTACATCGAGTCCGGCAAGCAGGAGGGCGCGCGGGTGGTGGCGGGTGGCGGGCGCGCCGACGTCGGCACCGGCAAGGGCTACTTCATCCAGCCCACCATCTTCGACGGCGTCACCAACGAGATGAAGATCGCCCGCGAGGAGATCTTCGGCCCGGTGCTCTCGGTGATCCCGTTCCGGTCGGTCGAGGACGGCATCGCCCAGGGCAACCACACCTCGTACGGGCTGGCCGCCGCGGTGTGGACGCGCGACGTCTCCAAGGCCCTGAAGGCGGCCAAGGCGATCCGGGCCGGCACGGTGTGGGTCAACGCCTACAACCTCTTCGACGCGGCCCTGCCCTTCGGCGGCTTCAAGGAGTCGGGCTTCGGGCGCGAGATGGGGTCGGTCGGGCTCGACAACTACACCGAGGTCAAGACCGTCTGGGTCGACCTCTCGTAGCCGCCGAACGCCCGGACGGGCATGCGCGCGCCGTCCACCGCTAGCGTCCGGCACGACGTGGTCCTGGTGGGCGGCGGCCACGCCCACATCCAGGTGCTCCGGCGCTGGGCCATGGCCCCCGTTCCCGGCGCGCGCCTCACCCTCGTGGTGGACCGGCCGATCGCGGTCTACTCCGGCATGGTCCCCGGCTTCGTGGCCGGCCAGTACACGCGAGACGACCTCGAGATCGACGTGCGGCCGTTGGCCCTCCGCGCGGGGGCTCGCTGCGTGGTCGCGGCGGCCACCGGCGTGGACGTGGGCGGGCGACGCGTGCTCCTCGACGGCCGCCCCCCGATCGCCTACGACACGGTGTCCTTCGACGTGGGCTCGACGATCGCGGGGCTCGAGATCCCCGGCGCGCGCGATCACGCGCTCCCCACCCGCCCGATCGGCGCGTTCGTGCGCCGGGTGGACGAGGTGCTGGCCGCCGACCGTGGCCGCGAGACCTTCCGCGTCGCCGTGGTCGGGGCGGGCGCGGGCGGCGTCGAGGTCGCCTTCGCGCTGGCGGCTCGGCTCGGCGGGCCGCGCGGCGGGCGCGTGACGGTGACCCTGCTCGAGGCGGGGCCGCGCGTCCTGCCGGGCTATGCGGCGAGCGCGGCCCGCCGGGTCGAGACCGCGGCCGCCGCCCGCGGCATCGTCGTCCGCTGCGACGCCGCCGTGGCGCGCGTCGAGGCCGACGCTCTCTTTCTCGCGAGCGGCGAGCGCATCGCGGCCGACGCGGTCGTGTGGGTGGCGGGCGCCGCCGCGCTGCCGATCTTCGCGGGATCGGGCCTCGAGACGGACGCGCGCGGCTTCGTCCGCATTCGCCCGACCCTCCAGTGCCTGGGCGCG
>DASZJM010000626.1:0-2053 GCA_035948165.1 Candidatus Methylomirabilota bacterium | reverse complement strand
AGGGCGTCCGGCATCTGGTCGAGGTGACGGCCTGCGTCGGCGAAGTCGCGGTCGTCCAGGCCGGGATCCAGGCGCTTGGCCAGGGCGATCAGCTCGGCCACGGTGTAGTGGCGGAGGGCCGCGGCGGTGTCTACGTAGTCGCGGGGCTCCACGCGGCTGGCCAGGGCGCACACCTTCCAGCCGGCCAGGTCGGGCAGGTCGAGGACGGGCCCTACGTCCATCGTCACCGGGCCGTGGGTGCGGCCGAAGTGGGCCATCTGCAGCACGGTCTCGCGCCCGCCCGGAGCGGTGACGAGCCACTCCGCGAGCCCCTCCCCCATTCCCTCGAAGAGGTCCTCGAGGCCGCCGGTCTTGTTTAGGCGCTCGGCCCGGAAGCCGGCCTGGCGCAGGGCGTCTTCCACCGTCTGGGCGGCGGCGGCCACGCCGGTTTCCTGGTCGCTGAACAGGTCGACGTCCTCGGTGGGCCGGTCGATGAGGCCGTGCGCGATCAGGGCGTTCCCGCCGGCCAGCGCGAAGCCGTGCCGGGCGGCCGCGCGCAGGGCGATAGCCGCCACCTCGCGCTGCAGGTGATCGATCGGCATCAGGCGGCGGGGACCGGCACCGAGCGGAGCTCGGGGTGCAGGTCTTCCCAAGCCTGGCGCACGCCTCGGGGCAGGTGCAGCGTCGGCCAGAGCGCGATCAGCGTCTCGCCGTCTAGGTAGGCCAGGTCCTCCACACTGCCGGCTTCCCTGAGCACGACCTGGTACATCCAGGCCAGCATGCCGGGCTCGTCCAGGTCGAACCGGCGATCGGGATGCCAGAACAGCCAGATCGGCAGCTCGACCGGGCCGTGGACGGGGCCGGTCAGGTCCGACAGGCGAGCGGCGACCACCGCGCTGCGTCCCGGACGGGACTCGTAGCGCGCGCGGTGCTGGGCGGCTCGCTCGGTAGCCATGCCGTCAAGGATAGCCGTGCGGGCCGCGCCGCGTCCTGTCTCAAACCTACTTACCACTTTACGTCCATGATGCTTCTGGTCGACGTAACTTAATTCTAATACTAGCATACCCGACCGCGGGGCGATCTGGGCTGTATGGACCTGGGAGTCTGGTTTGCCGTCCTGCGGAACCAAAGGATTTGCGACTTGGCCTTGAGTCGCCGGAAGGTGGATGGCTACCGTGGGATGAGCGGGCTTGGTATGAGCGAGCTTGGTCGACCGCAAGCGGGCTTGGTATGAGCGAGCTTGGCCAACCAGGAGCGGGCTTGGTATGAGCGGGCTTGCCGATTGACGTCACGAGCTGACCGTCCTGGCAGGGAACCGGGACAGGGCCCTCGTGACCGGTGTCCCGCGTGGAGGAATCATGGCCACACAAGCCACGTCAGTTATGACGATGCCTCAGGAACGGCAACCAGAGCAGCTTCCGACGCGTCCTCGGCCGGAGCTGCCGGACACGTCAGCGGCCGAGCAGGGCCAGGGCGGCGTGCGTCCCCTGGAGATAGCCGAGTGCTCCCTGTGCGGCATCACGCGACCGCTCGGCCTGCTGGTACCCGACGGCGGCTCGGCCTGCGCCGACGTCCGCTGGTACTGCAAGGACGCTCAGTCGTGCACAGAACGCTGGACGGCGGCCCGTCCGCGCATGCCCGAGGTAACTCCGGCGGAGCGCCTGGACGGCAGTTCTGACCACAGCGCGGGTTAGGGCGAGGCCCCTAAGGCGGGGCCGCGAGAATTTAGGGACTTCCCCACCCCGATATGGGGTAATCACCTGATCCGGAGCCGCACGCCTTAGCGGCATCCTCGGGATAAGAGCCCAGCTACGTCACCGAGGAAGCCGCGATGTCCACCGTCACCAGCTATGAGCCCAGTCAGGCCCGGCTCGCCGGATTGTGCCGCCAAGCCCAGGTCGATGCGCTGTTCGCCTCCTGGCTGCAGCAATCGGTGCGACACGAGGTCGCATGTGATGAGTGGAACTCGTCGAAGGAGGGTCGATTGATGTCGACGGCGTAGCGCCCGGTCCAGTGCGCAAAGGACCGTCCCCGCCCCGGCGTGCGTCATGGGTGACCGTGGGGTGCGAAGCCC
>DASZJM010000625.1:0-14012 GCA_035948165.1 Candidatus Methylomirabilota bacterium | reverse complement strand
GACCGGTTGGCGATGACGAACCGCACGTGCTGCCGCACCACCCGCCGCAGCTGCTCCTCCGGCCCCAGGTCCGAGCCCAGCACCAGGCTGAGATCGCGGGTGAAGGCGTCGATGGTCTCCCGCGAGATCGCGGCGAGCATCTCCTCCTTGGCCCGGAAGTGGGTATAGAGCGACGCCTTCGACATGCCGAGCCGGGCCGCGATGTGGTCGACCGTGGAGGCGGGGTAGCCGCGCTCCCGGAAGAGGTCGGCGGCGGCGCTCAGGATCCGGGCTCGGGCCGCCTTGCGGGTCGCGTTCATGGCGACCCAGTCTACTTGACACCCCCCGGGCCCCGTGATAAAAACCGAAGAGTATAGAAATCATACTGTTGGGTTTTGTCAGGTCCTATTTATCGAGGAGGTGCCCCCATGGAGCGTCGCGTGATCCCCGGTCAGATCGACACCGTGTTCGAGTTCGACTACTCGGTGCAGGCGGAGGACATGCGCGGCCTCTACGAGAAGGCCAAGCGCGACCAGTGGAACGCGAGCCGCGACATCGCCTGGGAGACCCCCGAGCCCTCCGACGGCCGCGTGCTCTCCGACGAGCTGGTCGACATCTACGGCAGCAAGCTCTGGTCGAGCCTCTCCGAGAAGGACCAGGTCGAGCTCAACCGGCGCATCGCGGCGTGGCGCCTCTCGGTCCTGGTCTACGGCGAGCAGGGCGCGATGCTGGCGTGCAGCCAGATGGTGAACATCGTCACCGGCACCGACGAGAAGTTCTTCCAGGCCACCCAGGTCATGGACGAGGCCCGTCACAACGAGGTGCTGGAGCGCTACATCCAGACCCGCCTCGGCGGCACGCACTACCCGATGCCGGAGAACGAGCGGGTGCTCTTCGACACGATCCTCACCGACTCCCGCTGGTACATCAAGACCATCGCGCTCCAGCTGGTGGCCGAGACGTTCGCGGTGGCGATCTTCAAGATGATGCAGGAGGCCGCCGCCGATCCCCTCCTCCGCCAGGTCTGCAGCCGGATCCTGCAGGACGAGTCGCGCCACATGGGCTTCGGCATGCTGGCCCTGCCCGACATCGTCAAGGAGGCGAGCGACGCGGAGCGCCGGGAGATGGAGGACTTCACCTGCGTGGCGCTGGAGAAGGTGCTGACCGGCTTCTTCCCGCTCGAGGCCTACCGCGACGTCGGCTTCACCCCGGCCCAGATCGAGGAGGCCAAGGCCTACCGGCGCGACGTGGCCGCCCGCAACGACTACGCGGTGTACCGGAAGTTCTTCAAGCGCGACATGCACACCTCGATGGTGAACAATCTCGCCCGCATCGGGCTCCTGACCGAGCGGGTGCGGCCGCGCCTGGCCGCCCTCGGCATCGAGCTGCCCGCCGCGGCGGCCTGATCGCCCCGCGCGCCTAGCCGCCGCCGAACAGCTCGCGCAGCCGGCGGTCGCGGTAGTCGAAGAGGGCGCGGATCCGCCCGCCCCCGCCGAGCGCGTGGGCGAGCCGGCCGAGCGGCCCGCCGGGAAACCGGTAGGTCACGCGGTCCTCCACCCAGGTGCCCGGCGTCCCGGTGCCGGGCCCCGCCTCCGCGTCCCGCGTCCCCTCCAGGAAGCGGTGGCGATGCTCCCAGCGCGCGAACGGCCCGCGCAACTGCACGTCGACGAACCGGTGGGGCGGATCGAACTCGCGGATCATCACCCGCCAGGCCATCGGAAGGCCGGGCACCCGGAAGTCGAGCACCGCTCCCGCGGCCAGGCGCGGCGGCGGCGCGAGGAAGCGCGGGCGCGCCCACGCGGGCTGGACGCGAGGGAGATTGGCCGCGTCCGCGAAGAACTCGAACACCTCGGGGCGGGGCCGCGGCAGCCACACGCGACGCTCGAGGATATGGTCCGGCATGACCGCCGCGCTATCATAGGCGGGTGCCCGGCGCCGGTCAAACCCGAGCCTACCTCGCACTGACCCTGATCTCGGCGCTGTGGGGCTCCTACCCCGCCTTCGCCAAGCTCGCCCTCGCCCACTTCCCGCCCTTCGTCCTGGTCGCGCTCCGCTGCTCGCTCGCCTCCGCGTTCCTCACCGTGCTGCTCTTCCGCCGCGGGTGGGAGGAGTTCCGCGAGCTGCGCTGGGCCGACCTGCGCGTCTTCGCGTTCCTCGGGTTCAGCGGGCTCTTCGTCTCCACCGGCGGCACCTATCTGGGCATCGCGCTCAGCACCGCGGCCAATGCCGCGATCCTGCAGGCCGCGACCCCGGTGATGGTGGCCCTCGGCGCGCGCTTCTATCTCGGCGAGCACCTGCGCCGGCGCCAGTGGGCGGGGGTGGCCGCGTCGCTGGCGGGAGTTCTGCTGGTCATCACCCGCGGGAGCTGGCGGGCCATCGCCCACCTCGAGCTGCTGCCCGGCGACTTCATCCTGCTCGTCTCACAGGCGGGCTGGAGCGCGTACACCATTTACGGCAAGCAGGTGCTCGCGGTGCACTCGCCCGCGGTGGCCACCACCGCCTCCTACATCCTGGGCTCCGCGATGTTGCTGCCGATGCTGCTGGTGGCCGCGCCCTTCTTCCCCCGCCCCGACTTCACCTCGCAGACCGCGTGGCTGGTGGTCCTCTACCAGGCCTTCCTCGGCGCGGTCGCCCACGTGTGGTGGTACGAGGGCGTGAAGGCGGTGGGGCCGAGTCGAGCCGCGATCTTCATGAACCTGCAGCCGATCGTCGGCGTGCTCCTGGCGTGGGTGATGCTGCGCGAGGCCGTCGCGTGGCCGGAGATCGGCGGCGGCGCGCTGGTCCTCCTGGGCGTGGCCCTCACCACCCAGGCCCCGCTCGCGCCGCCGGCCCCGCCCGCGCCGCCTAGGGCAGCTTCTTGACCTCGGCGAGGATCTTGTCGGGATCGGGCAGCTCGCCCTTCCCGTAGCGCTCCACGAAGCGGATCACCCCCTGCTTGTCGATCACGAAGGTGGCCCGCACGTTGGCGTTCCAGTCCGGCCAGTAGACGCCGTAGGCGCGCACCGCGGAGCGCTGGATGTCGGACAGCAGCGGATAACGGGAGATGCCGACCGACTTGGCCCAGTTCTCGTGGCTGAACGGACTATCCGTGCTGATACCCATGACCTGGGTATTGGCCGCCTCGAAGTCGCGCACGCGACGGTCGAAGGCCGGCATGCAGGTGGATCAGCCCGGCGTCCAGTCGAGCGGGTAGAACAGGAGCACCACGTTCTTGCCCCGGTAGGTCTTGAGGCTCACGTCCTTGAGCCCGATCGTCTTCAGCGTGAAGTCCGGGGCGGGATCGCCCACTCCGGGGGCCTGGCCCTCGCTCATGCGCTCATCCCTCCCTCACCCGCGGAGCCCGCGGGCGGACATTCATCGTGACGCGGGTCCGGTCCGCGGCGGGAGACTCTCCCGCGCCGCGCGCCCGCGACGGTCGCACCGGCATCGGCGGCTTGCGCCGGCCCGTCCACAGCTCGCGGCGGCGCGCCTCGAGCGGCGTGTCGCGCTCGCCCAGATAGCCCGCCGCGGTCACCACGCGTCCGGTCTCCCACAGCCGGCGGAAGCGCTCCGGATAGGCGGCGTCCCGCAGCGCGTGGTGATCGAGGATCACCCGGCACCCGGTCTGGTCGATGATCCGGAGCAGATGCTCGATCCCGCGCTCCACCAGCTCGGCGCCGAGCTGCGACTCGAGATAGGCGGGCGGGCCCGACAGGTAGAGCAGGGTCGGGCGCTGGCGCGCGAGGTAGGCGGCGGCCACCGGGGAAAGCGGCCCCTGCACGTCGGAGGCGTGGACGAAGCGCGTGCCTTCACGGCGGTCTTCCACCGTGAGCGCCACCACGTAGCCGAGGCCGGTGCCGTCGGGCCCGTGACTCAGCGGCGGCGAGGCCTGGAGCACCGCGTCCACCGTCTCGAGCCGCCGGCCCTCGGCCGCGTCGGTCGGGCCGCCGCCCGCCACCGCCTTCCAGAACCGCTCCGCGCGCTGGGCCTGACGGCCGGTGATGTGCCGCTTCGGGTCCTTGGCCCACAGGAGCCGGCCCGCGTAGAGCCCGGGGTCGTGCCGGAAGTGATCCTCGTGGTAGTGGCTGACGAAGATGAGCGACGCGCGGGTCGCGTAGGCCGAGATGCGGTCGTTCGCGCGCCGGAGCGCCTCCCACTCGTCCTCGACGGGCGGCAGGTTGAAGCGGCTGGGGGCGAGTATCGCGCCCGGATCGATCAGGACGCGCGTCTGCCCGCACTCGACGTAGGTGGCGACCGAGCGCACCCCGAGCGATTCGGCGGCGAGCGGCGTGACGATCAAATGCAGCGGCCGCCGTCGACCGGGAAGACGCTGCCGGTGACCATGGCCGCCTCGTCGGAGGCCAGGAACACCGCGGCCGCGGCCAGGTCCTCCGGCCGGTTGAGCCGTCCGAGCGGCACGGTGGCGCGGTAGCGGGTCATGCCCTCCTCGTCCACCTGCTTCTTGCCCATGAAGGTGGGCAGCATCGGGGTCTCGGTGGCCACCGGGGCGATCGCGACCACGCGGGCGCCGAAGGCGGCGAACTCGAGCGCGAGGCTCGCGGCCATGGTGTGCACCGCGCCCTTGGAGGCCGAGTAGCACTGGACGCCCGGCCGCGGGCGCACCCCCGAGGTGGAGCCGGTGATCAGGAGCACCCCGCCCTTCTGCTTCTTGAAGATCGGCATCACGTGCTTGGCCGCGAGGAACACGCCCTTGACGTTCACCGCCATGATCTGGTCGAACACCGCCTCGTCCACGCTCTCGACCGCGGTGGGGAACTGGGGCACGCCCGCGTTGGCGTAGAAGACGTCGAGCCGGCCCCAGCGCGCCACCGTCTGCTGGATGGCCGCCTGGTTGTCCGCCGACTTCGACACGTCGGCGCGGATCCCGAGGGCCTGCCCGCCGCTCTGCTCGATCTGCTCCGCGGTGGCCTTCGCCGCGTCCTCCCGCACGTCCACCACCGCGACCCGCGCGCCCTCGCGCGCGAACCGCACCGCGGTCGCCTGTCCGATGCCCGAGCCCGCTCCGGTGATCAGCGCCACCTTGTTCTCGAGTCTCATGCCCGCCCTCCTTTGGAGTCGCTCGCGGCGGAATCGCTCCCGCCTTCCTTGATGTCGACGATCGTGCCGCCGGTCGCCCGCACCAGCTCCTGCGGGGCGATGGGAAAGACGCACTCGGGCAGGCCCGCCGCCGCGTAGACCAGGTCGTAGCCGAGCAGGTCGCGGTCCACGTAGATCGGCAGCGGGCTCGCGAGGGCGATCGGAGGCACGCCGCCGATGGTATAGCCGGTGGCCTGCTTCACGGTGCTCGGGTCGGCGCGGCGGATCGCCCCGCCGGCCAGCTCGCCCAGGCGCCGCTCGTCCACCCGGTTCGCCCCGGAGGCCGCGACCATGATGGGCCGCCCCGCCGCGGTGAACACGAGCGACTTCACGATCTGGCCCACCGTGACTCCCAGCGCGTCCGCGGCCTGCTGAGAGGTCCGCGCGTGGACCGGGAGCTCGATCACCTGACGGGCCAGCCCGTGCCCGGTGATGGCCGCCTGGACCTTCTCGACCGCGGGCTTCATGCGCTAGAGCACCAGCTCCGCCATCAGCTCGAGGGCCTCCGGCTGGACCGCGCCGCAGATCAAGGTGGTGACGCCCGAGCTCTTCCAGCGCGGCAGGCGCTCCCGGATGCGCTCCTTCGGCCCGCAGAGCGCGACCTCGTCCACCAGCGCGTCCGGCACCGCGGCGGCCGCCTCGTCCTTCTTGCCGCCCAGGTAGAGATCCTGGATGCGCTTGGCGTCGGACTCGTAGCCGTAGCGGCTCACCAGCTCGTTGTAGAAGTTCTTCCCGCGCGCCCCCATGCCGCCCACGTAGAGGGCGAGCCGCGGCTTGATCATGGCCCGGCACGCGGCCACGTCGGGCCCCAGCACGATCGGCACGGTGGGCGCCACGTCGAAGCGGGCCAGCGACTTGCCCCCGCCCGCCGCCTTGAAGCCCGCCTCGAGGCTCGGGGTGAACACGCTCATGCGCTCGGGCGAGAAGAACACCGGCAGCAGCCCGTCCGCGATCTCGGCGGCGAGGGCCACGTTGCGGGGCCCGATGGCGGCGAGATAGATCGGGATGTCGGCGCGCCCGTGCAGGATCGACTTGAGCGGCTTCCCGAGCCCGGTGGCGTCCGGCCCCGCGTACGGGATCTGGTAGTACTCGCCCTTGTGCTCGACCGGCCGCTCGCGCTTCCACACCATGCGGACGATGTCGACGTACTCCCGCGTCTTGGCGAGCGGCTTGCCGAACGCGACCCCGTGCCAGCCCTCGACGACCTGCGGCCCCGACACGCCCAGCCCCAGGAGGAAGCGCCCGCCGGAGAGCTGGTCGATGGTGAGCGCGGTGGTGGCGGTCAGGGTCGGCGTGCGGGCCGGGATCTGCATGATCGCGGTGCCGACGCGGATCCGCTCGGTCCGGGCCGCGATCCAGCAGAGCGGCGAGACCGCGTCGGAGCCGTAGGCCTCGGCGGACCACACCGAGTGGAAGCCGAGCCGCTCCGCGTGCTGGACCAGCGACAGATCGATGCCGAGATGGGAGCGCGAGTAGCCGATGTTCAGTCCGAGTCGCATCTTGCCCTCCGATCAGAGCCGCGCGAGGGCGGCGATGGCGAGTGGACGGCGGGCGCCTCGCGGGCCGCTCCACCGGTGGTCCCGGAGCCGGATGCGGCCGCGGCGCACCGTGACCCCCTCCTGCTCCAGCAGCACGCGCTGGGTCAGCATGCTGCCCACGTTGGCCCGCCGGCTGATCCCGCCCTGCGCGTTCACCACCCGGTGCCAGGGCAGGTGGAGCGGCGCGTGCTTCATGGCCTGCCCCACCGCGCGGGCCGCCCGCGGGTAGCCGAGCAGGACCGCGATCTGGCCGTAGGTCGCCACCTGTCCTCTCGGGATCCGCTCGACCAGCCGGTAGACCGCCGCGTGGAAGCGCTTCACGTTCGTTCCAGGCCGAACTGCAGCTCGTACAGGCGTGAGTAGAGTCCTCCGAGCGCGAGCAGCTCCGCGTGACGACCCGCCTCGCGGATCTGCCCGCGGTGCAGCACCAGGATCCGATCCGCCCGCTGGATGGTCGACAGCCGGTGGGCGATGACGAGGCTCGTCCGGCCCTCCACCAGGCGCGCGATCCCGACCCGCACCAGCGCCTCCGACTCCGGATCGATGCTCGACGTCGCCTCGTCCAGCGCGAGAACGCGAGGATTATAGATGATGGCCCGGGCGATGGCCAGCAGCTGGCGCTGGCCCTGCGAGAGGTTGAGGCCGCGCTCGCGTAGCTCCTCGCCCCGGCCGCGCGGCAGCGTGGCCACGAAGCGGTTCGCGCCGGCGGCGGCGAGCGCGCGGTCCACCGCCGCCGCGTCGACCGGCGCGTCGCCGGCCAGGCGCAGGTTGTCCTCCACCGTGCCCGAGAAGAGGAAGACCTCCTGCGGGATCAGGCCCACGTGCCGGCGCAGGGTGCGCAGATCCCACTCCCGCACGTCGACCCCGTCGACCAGGACCTGTCCCCGGGTCACGTCGTAGGCGCGGATGAGGAGCCGGGCGATGGTGGTCTTGCCCTCGCCGGTCGGACCCACCAGCGCCACGTCCTCGCCGGGGGCCAGGCGGAACGAGCAGTCGCGCAGCACCCACTGCTCGCCCTCGTAGGCGAACCAGACGTTGCGGAACTCCACCGCGGGCGGGCGCGGGGTCGCGCCCGCGCCGGCGGACGGCTCCGCGCGCGGCGGCGGGCTCGTGATGGTGGGCTCGGTGTCGAGCAGCCCGAAGACGCGCTCGGCCGACACGGTGGCCGCCTGCATGACGGTGTACTTGGCGCCGAGGTCGCGGATGGGGAGGAAGAAGCGCCCGGTGTACTCGAGGAAGGCGACGAGGCCGCCGAAGGTGAGCGCGCCGGTCACCACCTGTCCGCCGCCGTACCAGAGCAGCAGGGCCACCGCGGCGGAGCCCAGGGCCTCGACGGTGGCGTAGAGCGAGGCGTCGTAGAAGGTGGAGCGGAACTGCCCGTGTCGCAGCGCCCCCGACAGGTCACCGAACAGCTGGCGCTCGCGCGCCTCGCGGGCGAAGAGCTGGATCACGCTCATGCCCTGCAGCGACTCCTGGAGGAAGGCGTTCAGGCGCGCCAGACGGGTGCGCACCACCCGGTAGCTCGCGCGGGCCCGCAGGCGGAAGTAGCCGGCCGCGATCACCAGCACCGGGACCAGCGCGAAGGTCACGAGGGCGAGCTTCCAGTTCATCCCGAGCATGATGACCACCACGCCGGTGAGGGTCACCACGTCGCCCAGCAGCGAGACCAGGCCGCTCGTGAACAGCTCCTGGATCGCCTCCCCGTCGTTGAGGAGCCGCGTCATCAGCCGCCCGACCGGCATCCGGTCGAAGAAGCGGGCGTCCTGGCGCTGGAGGTGGGCGAAGAGGGCCGCGCGCAGGTCGTGGATGACCCGCTGCCCGGTGAGCTGGGTGAGATAGGCCTGGGCGGCCCGGAGCGCGTAGAGGACGATCAGCAGCAGCAGGAAGAGGAGGGCGATCCGGCCCAGGCCCGCCCAGTCGCGCCGGAGGATGTGCTCGTCGATCGCGATCTTCACCAGGTACGGCTGGGCCAGCTCCATCAGCGCCACCGCCGGGAACAGGGCGCACGTGACCAGCACGAGCCTCAGGTGGGGCCGCGTGAACGCCCAGACCCGCCGCATGACGCGCGCGTCGTAGGCCCGGCCGAGGATCTCGTCTTCCGGCTCGAGGTCACGCATTGGCGAGCTCGTCTTCCAGCTGCTGCACGCGCCAGAGGCGCGCGTAGAGCCCGCCCGCGGCCAGCAGGTCCGCGTGACGGCCCTCCTCCACCACCCGCCCCTCGTCGAGCACCACGATCCGGTCGGCCTCGGCGGCCGCCTTCAACCGGTGGGTCATGAGCAGCGTGGTGCGCCCGCTCGCCGCCGCGCGGAGGGCGCGGGTGATCTCCCACTCCTTGGCCGCGTCCACCGAGGCGAGCACGTCGTCGAGCACCAGGAACGGCGGGTCCGCCACCAGCGCGCGCGCGAGGGCGACCCGCTGGCGCTGCCCGCCCGACAACGTGAGGCCCCGCTCGCCGACCACGGTGTCCCACCCGGCGGGCAGCGCGCCCAGGTCGTCGGCCAGGCCCGCGGTGCGGGCCGCCTCGTCGAGGCGCTCGGGGGAGGCACCCTCGTCGGCCAGCCGCACGTTGTCGCGGAGCGGGCGGGAGAACAGGAACGACTCCTGGGGCACGTACCCGATCGAGCGGCGCAGCGGCCCGAGCGGCAGGTCGAGCACGTCGCGCCCGCCGACCCAGACCGTGCCGCGGGGCGGCTCGTAGAGGCGGCAGAGCAGCGTGCCGAGCGTCGACTTGCCGCTGCCGGTCGGCCCCACCACCGCCACCACCGAGCCCGCCGGCACCACGAACGTCACGTCCCGCAGCGCCGGCCCCCGGTCGTCGTACGCGAACGTGAGGTGCTTGAATTCCACGGGGCCATTGGCCAAAAGCTCGGGCTCCGGACCATCCGGCGGGAGCTCGGGCCTCGGTCCGCCGGGCAGGAAGGTTCGCGGTTGATCTGGCGCGTTTTTCTTCATCTGCGGGGGCCCAGAAATGGCCCCCGCACCCCCCCAATCCGCGGACAACCCGTCACTACTCGCGCTCTCGTGCGCGCGCGAATCCAGAATCTCCACTACCCGCTGCATCGCGGCCAGTCCCCGCTGGATGCTGGCCAGGGTCCAGCCGAGCGCGATGGTGGGCCAGGCGAGCTGGGCGAGGTAGCCGTTGAAGGCCACGAAGGAGCCCAGGGAGATGCGGCCGTCCACGACCGCCTTGCCGCCCAGCCACAGGACGATCAGGGCGCCGACCCCGGAGACGAGGCCCATGAGCGGCCACGACACCGACTGGATCCGGGCGAGGCCGAGGTTGCGCGCCCGGTACTCCGCGTTGAGCCCCGCGAACTCGGCGATCTCCCGCTCCTCCATGGTGTAGGCCCGCACCACCGCCATGCCGGTGAGGTTCTCCTGGGCCTTGGCCGAGAGCGCGCCGAGCTGCTCCTGCACCGCGGTGGAGCGCGCCTCCACGTCGTGGTTGAACCGCTTGGCGATCACCACCAGGCCGGGGAACGGGGCCATCGCGAACAGGGTGAGCCACGGGTCGATCGTCCACATCGCGCCGAGGGTGCCCGCGAACGCGAACGCGGTGCCGATCAGCATCACGCTGCCGAAGCCGGAGAGCGCGCGCAGGGTCGAGATGTCGTTGGAGGCGCGCGACATGAGGTCGCCGGTCCGGTGCGCGTGGTAGAACGCGGGCGGCAGGGTGAGCAGGCGCGCGTAGAGCGCGGTGCGGAGATCGTGCTCGACCCACTGCCCCGCGCCCAGCATCGAGAAGCGCGAGCCGAGCCGGGCCATGCCGTGGCCCGCGGCCAGGAGCAGGATGAGGAGCACGAACGGGCCCAGGTGGGCGGCGGCGCCGTCCCGCTCGAGGGCGTCGACCGCGCGCTTGACCGTCCACGGGATGCTGACCGAGAAGACGGTGGCGAGCAGCAGGCACGCCGCCCCGCCCAGGTAGCGGACGCGGTAGCGGAGGAGAAACGGCAGGAGGCGCTTGAACGAGGACACCGGGTCAGTATAGATCAGCGGCGCGCGCGCGGCGCCGCCGGACGGGCCCGGCTAGCTCGTGGGAGCGGCGGGCGCGCCGTCGCGGAACGGCCGGAGCGCGGCGTAGATCGCGAAGACGGTGGGCACGGCCACCCCGTGTCGCTCGGCGAGGCGCACCACGTGGCCGTGCAGGGCCTCCAGCTCGAGGCGCTTGCCGTGGGTCAGGTCGTGGTGCAGCGAGGAGTACGCGTTCGGCGCCACCCCGTCGAGGAACTTCATGCCCTGATCGAGCTGGCCGTCGTCGACCGGAGCGCCCGCCGCGCGGCCGACCGCGACGATCTCGCTCACGATCCGCCGGTACAGCTCGCGGACCTCCGGCAGCGCCCGCAGCACGCCGGCCGGGCAGCGGGTGAGCGCGGTCATGCCCGCGTGGGTGGTGAGGAACACGTACTTGTCCCACAGCGCCCGGGCCACGTCCGGCACCAGCTCGGTGGGGATCTGCGCCTTGCCGCAGGCGGCCAGGAACGCGCGGGCGCGGTCGGTCTCGCGCCCGTCCATCTCCCCGAAGGTCATGTGGCCGCCGAAGACGTGCCGGATCACGCCGGGAGCCTCGATGGTCGCGAACACGCGCACCGCGCCGCCCAGCACGTGGCCCGCCCCCAGCACGCGCGCGAGCTTCTCCTCGTTGTCGACCCCGTTCTGGATCGAGAGGACCCCGGTCTGCGGCCCCACCACCGGCCGGATCAAGGCCGCGGCCTCCTCGGTGTCGAACGACTTCACGCAGAAGAGCACCAGGTCCGCGGGCGGCCGCCCGTCGAGGCGCTCCACCGCGGGCGCCCGCACCGTCCAGTCCCCTTCCGGGCCGGAGCGGATCTGCAGCCCGCTCGCGTTGATGGCGGCCAGGTGCGCCCCGCGCGCCACGAAGGTCACCTCCTCGCCCGCGCGCGCGAGCTTCGCGCCGAAGAAGCCGCCGGTGCCGCCCGAGCCCATCACCACGATGCGCATGCGCGCCATGCTGCGAGAGGCGGACCGGGATGTCAAGCGATGCCGTGCTATTCTCGAAGCTCGTGAGCGAGGACTTTCGCGACGTCGCGGTCGACGCGGCCCGTCGGGCCGGCGCCTTCCTCCGCTCCCGCTTCGGGAGCCGTCCCGCGGTCAGCTACAAGGGCAGCCCGACCAACCTGGTCACCGAGATGGACCGTGGGGCGGAGGCGATGATCGTGGAGGCGATCCGCGCTCGATTCCCCGATCACGCGATCCTCGCCGAGGAGAGCGGCGCGCTCTCCGGCTCGGCGGGCCACCGCTGGATCGTGGATCCGCTCGACGGCACCACCAACTACGCGCACGGCTTCCCGATCTACGGCGTCTCCATCGGCCTCGAGGTGGACGGCGCGCTCGCGGTGGGCGTCGTCTACGATCCGAGCCGCGAGGAGTGCTTCGTGGCCGAGCGCGGCCGCGGGGCCACCCTGAACGGCGCCCCGGTCCGCGTCTCGCCGACCCCGCGCATGGCCGAGAGCCTGCTCGGCACGAGCTACCCCAACGACATCCGCGCCGCGCCCCGCGACAACCTCGCCGAGCACCGCGCGCTCATGTTCCGCTGCCGCAGCGTGCGCTCGATCGGCTCCGCGGTGCTCGGTCTGGCCGCGGTGGCCGCGGGCCGCCTCGACGGCTACTGGGAGCAGCGGCTGGGCGCCTGGGACGTGGCCGCGGGCGCGCTCCTGATCGAGGAGGCGGGCGGGCGCGTCACCTCGGTGCACGGCGGCCCGCTCGATCTGTCCGCCCCGTCGATCACCGCGTCGAACGGCCACATCCAGAGCGAGATCATCGAAGCCCTCAAGGAGGTCGCGTCCCCCCGATGAGCGATGCCCCGACGTCCCGGCCGGTTCACGTCCGCACCATCCGCGTGGAGATTGCGCACGCCGGCCCCCACGAGCTCGACGTCACCGCGACGCTGGTCGACGAGCGGCCGGCCGACAACCCGAAGTGGTTCGGCGCCGACCCGCCCCCGGTGATCCACGACATGCGGCTCGGGCTGCGGGTGCGGCACCCGGATCTGGTGGTCACCGAGGTGCGCAGCGAGATGGCGGCGCACCCGTACACCATCTGCCCGGAGGCGGTGCCTCCGCTTCAGCAGCTGGTCGGGCTCTCCATCGCGCGCGGCTTCACCCGCGAGGTCAACGAGCGCTTCGGCCGCCAGCGGGGCTGCGCCCACTTCACCGCGCTCATCCACGCGATGGCCCCCGCGGTGCGACAGGGCGCCGGGGTCGCGTTCCCCGAGCAGGAGCGGCCGTCGGCGGGCGATCCGTGGTTCGTCAACACGTGTCAGGCGTGGCGCGAGGAAGGACCGCTGCATCGGCTGATCCGCGCGGGCGACGAGGCGGGCCTGCGCGGCCTTTCCGCCTACCCGCCCGACGCGCCCCCCACCGCCGGGCCCGGCGGCGAGCGGGAGCCCGCGAGCTAGAGGCCCGGCACCGGGTAGCGGCGGCCGCCCAGCACCAGCGCGGCAGGCCACGAGCCCTCGCCCGGCTCGACCTGCTGCAGGAGCTGGTAGGTCGCGGCGCGGTCGAGACGCGCCGCGAAGCGCGCGTCCTTGACCCGGCAGCGCGGCACCCCGCGCGCGTCCACCGTGAGCGTCTCGATGGCGAGCGGCTCGCGACCGAGGTCGTTGCGGGTGGCCACCAGGCCGTCGCCCTCGCGCTCGACCCGCACGATCACGAACGGCGCGTCCTCCACCTCGACCGGCACGCGCACGGGCCCGATCTGGAGGAAGTGACCCCGCTCGTCCACCTGGAGGTTGTCGCGCAGGTTGGCCAGGATGCCGGCGTGGGTCACCTCGGCGTCGTCGTGGAACCACGCTCCGTCCCGGTCGATGCGCAGGCGGGGCAGCGTCCAGGTGGACGGATCGGACGCGGCGGCGGGCGTCACGGAAAGCTCACCGCGCAGAAGGTCACCGCCCCCTCGGGATCGGGCCACTGGCGATACTCGATCAGGCGCCCCGGGGCCTCGGGCAGCACCCGCAGGAGCGAGTAGATCGGCGAGAGGCCGCAGATGCGCCGCGCGTCCCCGTCGGCCGCCACGCGCGCGAAGAAGCCCCGCGCATCGCCCGCCACCACCGACTCGAGCATCGCGCGGTCCGCCTGCGCGACGGCGGCCAGCGACGCCTCGGTGTTGGCGTCGGGGTCGCCGAAGCGCGGGCCCACGTGGGCGAGATCGACCCCCGCGATCAGGCACACGCGCCGCGACGAGGACGCGACCGTCTCCCGGAGAGCGTCGAGGAAGCGGGGCACCCGCGGGTCGGCCTCAGGCTCGGTCCCGGCCCACACCGCCTCGTGGAGGTACGAGGCGAGCACCGGCAGGATGGTGAACGGCCGCCGGGCGCCGAGCAGACACTGGAGCATCACCGCCTGAAACTCGATCGAGTGCTCCGCGCGGTGCGCGGGCTCCGAAGCGAGCAGGTCCTGACCG
>DASZJM010000624.1:0-2888 GCA_035948165.1 Candidatus Methylomirabilota bacterium | reverse complement strand
CGCGTGGTGGGCCCCGCTGGCGGTGCTGTTCACCGACCGCGGGCTGCGCTACACCCTGCTGGCCGCGCTGTTCTTCGCCCCGTCGGTGGTGACGATCAAGTGGGCGATGCAGTGCTCCGACCAGTACATGGGAACCCTCGGCGGCTACCTGGCCTCGAGCCTGCTGGTCACCCCGATCGTGCTGGTGACCTCGCGGCGGCGCTTCGTGGAGATCCCGCGCTACTGGAAGGCCTTCGTGAGCTTCGGCCTCTTCGCCTCGCTCACCACCGTGAGCCAGGGCACCGCCTACCTGATGACGCTGTCCTCTTACGTGGAGGCGGTCAAGCAGGTGGAGATCCTGTTTGCGATGGTCATCGGGACGGTGATGTTCCACGAGAAGCAGAAGGTGCGGGACATCGCGCCCGGCGCGCTCGTGATGCTGGCCGGGGTGGTGCTGCTGAGCCTGGCCGCCTAGATCTCCGGCCGCTTGCCGTGGGTGGCCCGCACCACCGTCTTGATGCCTCCGCGCACCGTGAAGTCGCCGACGACCTCGATGAAGCGCGGGGCCGCCGCGGCCACGAAGTCGTCGAGGATGCGGTTGGTGACGTCCTCGTGGAAGGCGCCCTCGTTGCGATACGACCAGATGTAGAGCTTGATCGCCTTCAGCTCGAGGAGGAGCCGATCGGGCACGTAGCGCACCCGGATGGTGGCGAAGTCGGGCTGCCCGGTGCGCGGGCAGAGGCACGTGAACTCGGGGATCTCGAGGCTGACCTCGTAGTCGCGCTCCGGATGCGGGTTCGGCACCACCTCGAGCGCCCGGGATGGCTGGCTGGGCATGACCCGACGCTACCGCGCGGGGCGTGGTCGGTCAAGACGGCCGGCGGCGGACGGTGAGGCCGATGCCGGCCGCGACCATGACGGTGGAGAGCACCAGCACCGGGTTCAGGCGGTCGCCGGTGACCACGGCCGCGATGAGCACGCCGAAGAGCGGGGTGGTCAGCGAGCAGGTGGCGAGCGCGCTGGCCAGGTACTTCTGGTAGAGGTAGGAGCTCACCACGAAGTTGAAGCCCGCGATCACCACGCCCTGGTAGAAGAGCGACGCGGCGAGAGCCCCGGTGGAGCGGGTGGGGCTGCCGCGCTCGAGCGCGAGGCTCGCGAGCAGGAAGCACGCGCTGCCGATCGCGGACTGGAACACGAGCAGCTTGAGCGGGTCCAGGCGCTGCACCGCGCGGGCCATGTAGACGACCCGCTCGCCCAGGAGCACCGCGCTCCCCATCACCACCAGGTCGCCCAGCAGGGTCGCGCTCTGGAAGGAGAAGTCGCGCGCGAAGAGGAGCACGATGCCGGCGTAGGCGACCAGCACCCCGCCGACCTTGGCGGGGGTGAGCCGGTCGCCCGGGATCATGAAGTGGGCGAGGACGACGGTGTGGACCGCGTAGGAGTTCAGCAGCACCGCGCCGTGGGCCGCGCTGGTCAAGCCGAGCCCCACGTTCATGGTGCCGATCTGGATCGAGAAGATCACCCCGAGCGAGAGCAGCACGGGCCACTCGCCGGGGCGCACATGGAAGAGGCCCGGTTGCCGGCGCCACCACGCGTAGGCGAGGACGACGAGCCCGCCCACCAGGAAGCGGAAGAAGGCGAGGCGCAGCGGCGGGGCGTCCGCGAGCCCGATCTTGACCGCCACCGGGTTGCCGCCCCAGAGCGCGGCGAGAAAGAGGGCGGTCGAGGCTCCGCGCCAGTCGAGCGGACGGAGCGGGGTCGACACTAGGAGGCGCGCACGCGGCGCCGGAGGACGGCCATGTCGGGGGCATGGTAGCATGCGCTCCATGAAGATCGGGCTGATCGGGCTTCCCAAGAGCGGCAAGACGTCGCTCTTCAACCTGCTGACCGGCGCGACGGTGGCCACCTCGTCCTTCGGCACCGCGCGCGGCGAGATGCACGCGGGCGTGGCGCGCGTCCCGGACGCACGCGTCGACCGCCTCGTCGCGCTCTTCAAGCCGAAGAAGACCACGCTGGCCACCTTCGAGGTGGTGGATCTGGCCGGCATCGCCAAGGGCGAGCGCCAGGGCCTCGAGGCCAAGGAGTTCCGCAACGCGGACGCGCTGCTGCACGTGGTGCGCGCGTTCCCGGACGCGGGCGGCGCCGCGCCCGACCCCGCCGGCGACATCGACGACCTCGAGACCGAGCTGATCCTCGCCGACCTCGAGGTGGTGGAGCGCCGGCTCGAGCGTCTCGAGGCGCAGATCAAGAAGAAGCGCACCGACGCGGACGTGCACGAGCAGACGGTGCTGACCAGGATCAAGCCCGACCTCGAGGCGGGGCGTCCGATCCGCGCGATGGGGCTCTCCGACGACGAGACGCGCGCGATCCGGGGCTTCACCTTCCTCTCCCAGAAGCCGATCCTGCACTGCCTGAACCTGGCCGAGAAGGAGATCGCCCGCGGCAAGACCGTCGTGGAGAGCTTCGGCCTCGGGGAGGTCGCGGCGCGCCCGGGCACGCGGGCGGGCTGGGTCTCTGCGGTCATCGAGTCCGAGGTGGCGCAGCTCGAGGGGTCGGAGCAGGCTGCGTTTCTCGCCGATCTGGGCCTGACCGAGCCGGCCATCCGGCGCGTTCTCGAGGACTGCTACACCCTGCTGGGCCTCATCTCGTTCTTCACGGTGGGCGAGGACGAGGTGCGCGCCTGGTCGATCCCGCGCAACACCCGCGCGCAGGACGCGGCGAATGCCATCCACTCCGACATCGCGCGCGGCTTCATCCGCGCGGAGGTGGTGGGCTACGACGACCTCATGGCGATCGAGGGCTCGATGGCCGCCGCGCGCGACCGCGGCCGCCTACGCCTGGAGGGCAAGGACTACCAGGTCCAGGACGGCGAGATCTGCCACTTCCGCTTCAACGTCGCCAAGTAGGGC
>DASZJM010000623.1:0-7303 GCA_035948165.1 Candidatus Methylomirabilota bacterium | reverse complement strand
CGCCGCGACCACCGTCTTGCCCGAGCCCACGTCGCCCTGGAGCAGCCGGTTCATCGGGTAGGGCGCGGCCATGTCCATGCGGATCTCGCGCCACACCCGCTCCTGCGCGGGGGTGAGCGCGAACGGCAGCGACGCGAGCAGGCGGCGGGCCAGCGTCCCGGGCGGGTTCATGGCCACGCCGGGCTGGCGGCCTTGCCGGTGCCGGCGGATGGCGAGGCCGAGCTGCAGCAGCAGGAACTCGTCGTAGACGAGCCGGCGCCGCGCCGAGGCGTAGTCCGCGTCGCTCTTCGGGAAGTGCCCGGCGCGCAGGGCCAGGCTCAGGAGCTCGAGGTGGTGGCGCGCGCGCAGACCGTCCGGCAGCGGATCGTCGAGGCCGTCGACGTAGGTGTCGACCAGGCGCTTCATCACCCGTCGCATGGGCCGCGCGGTGAGCCCGCGGGTGAGCCCGTAGACCGGCACGAGGCGGCCGGTGTGGAGGGTCTCGTCGCCGGGCTCGGCCGCGCCCTCCCCGCTCTCGTCCTCGACGACCTCGAAGTCCTTCACCTGCATCTGCAGCGGTCCGGAGCGATACCGCTGGACCTTGCCGTGGACGATGAGCCGCTGGCCGCGCTGGAACACGCGCTCGAGGTAGGCCTGGCCGAACCACACGCAGGTCAGGAAGCCGGTGCCGTCGCTCAGCAGCACCGACAGCGGCACCCGCGGCCGGCCGCGCGGCGGCGGGCTGATCGCCCGGATCGTCCCGGACACCGTGGTCACGTCGTTGGGCTTGAGGCTGCGGAGCGGGGTGAGCTGGCTCCGGTCCTCGTGGCGCGACGGCAGGTAGTAGAGCGCGTCCTCCACGGTGTGGAGGCCCAGGTTGGCGAGGAGCTTGGCCCGCTGCGGCCCGATCCCCTTGACGAACTGGAGCGCCGTCGCGAGCGGGTGGGGCACCTCCGGGCCCGCGCGGCGGCCCGCGGCGCCCGGCGTCTTACTCGGGGGCAACGGTTTGCCTCATGCTAGAGGCCATGCTATAAAAGATCGCTCCGTCCGGCAAACCACACACACTCAGCAGGGGATCAGCATGGCTCAGCGTTGCGATGTCTGCGGGAAGGGTCCGGCCGTCGGCCACCGCATCAGTCACGCGCACAACGTGACCAAGCGGCGGTGGCTCGTCAACCTCGTGTCGATGCGGGCACGGGTCAAGGGCAAGGTCGAGCGCATGAAGGTGTGCACGCGCTGCCTCAAGGCGGGCAAGGTCGTCAAGGTCGTCTGAGATTCGAGCATGAAAAGGGGGCGGGGGGTGTCGCCACCCCCCGCCGTGCCTGCAGTAGCTAAGTATGAGTCCCGGTGGGAGGCCGCCACCCCCCACCGCACGACAACAGCGTTACTTCTTCTTCTTCTTGGCCGCCTTCTTCTTCTTCGCCATTGAGGTCGTCACCTCCTTTCTTGAGAGGACTCACCGCTCGCGGCTGACTACTTCCGCTTACCCTTCTTGGTGGCCTTCTTCTTGCCACCCTTCTTGACGGCCTTCTTGCGCTTCGGCATGTGGGATCTCACCTCCCTCCCATCGGGGATTCAGTAGCCCATCGCTTCGCGCCGGAGGTGCGCGGCCTGCTCCCGCCCGCGGCGCTCGTAGTGATAGAGATCGGCGTAGAGCTGCGGCAGGCAGACCACCGGGAGCCCGCCCTTGGCCATCGGGGAGTAGAAGACGCCCTGGTCGTACGGCGCCAGCAGGTAGACGTTGCCCTCGCCCTCCCCCGGCCGCAGCCCGAGGGCCTTCGCCACCGGCTCGGGGTCGCCCTCGAGGTAGCAGTGGATGGCCGGGAAGCGCACGTTGGGCGCCACCAGGGCCGCCCCGGAGTGCAGCGTGAAGGCGTACCGCCGGCGTGCCTCGTGGGCCGCCCGTCCGAGCTCGGCCACGAGCCCGCGCGTGATGCGCTCCGGCGAGAAGTAGGCCTGGACGTCGTTCTGCCGGTAGGAGTAGGCCTCGACCCAGGCGTCCAGCAGGTCGCCCGGCCGCGCGAGCTGGATGCGCTGCTGGCCGTTCCGCTCCACCCACGACAGCTCCTCGAGGCGCTTGATGACGTTGTGGGCATGCCCCAGGCTCACCTCGGCCGCCTTGGCGAGCTCCTCGAGCCGCCAGGCGTGCTGGGGGTCGACCAGCATCACCCGCACGACCCGGGTGGCCCGGGGAGCGAACAGCGACTTGAGGGGCCGGGTCGAGGGGCGGAGGTTGGGCTTGCCCTCCTTCTCGATCAGCACGTTCTCGAAGCTCAGGTAGCAGTTACCCGAGAGGTCCAGGTAGCCGAGCCCGCTCCGTTTCAGCAAAGCCGCGCTCTGGGGGCTGATGTACGGCGAAACGGCCACCGGATACGCCTCGGGCAGCTCCCGACGGATCTCCGATAGACGTGTCACCGTCTCTCGGATCTGCCGTGGGTGGCCGAGGGAAGTTACGCCGATCGCCAGGGTGTGAGGGCGCTCGCCCATCTTGAATCTCAGAAGTAAATCAACGGTTTGGGTACCTGCCCTGACGTCGGCAAGCTGCTCCCAGCCGCTGGCCTTGCCCATGAGCTCGCGCACTCTCTGCGCCGCCAGCGCCCCAATATCGTCTGCTTTGGCCATCCCTTCACGTCCACTTTCACTTGTTCCGTCATTTTCAGCGTATGCTGAAACCTTAGGGACAAATGAAATCTCTGTCAATAGAAAAGTTGCCCGCCGGAAGCTAGTCCCGCTCCTCCTCGATCCCGTCCATCGTCTCGTCGTCCAGGCCGAAATAGTGGCCCACCTCGTGGACCACCACGTCGCGGACGAGATCCGCCATCTCCTCGGGGTCCGCGCAGTCTTCCTCGATGGGGCCCTGGTAGATGTGGATGGTGTCGGGGAGCACGTTGCCGTAGGAGGAGTCGCGGCGGGTGATGTCGATCCCCCGGTAGAGCCCATAGAGGGTATCGGGGGGCTCGATGCCCATCTCCTCGAGGGTCGCGTCGTCGGCCCAGTCCTCGACCACGACGGCGATGTTGGCGAGCCGGTCGCGGAAAGCGCGCGGCAGGCGGCGGAGGGCGGAATCGACGAGGGCTTCGAACTCCCGGCGGGTCATGTCGACCGCGGGGCGATCACCGGGCGGGGGCTAGAGGCCGCGGACCCGCTCGACGTTGACGATGTCCTTCACCTCGCGGATGGCCTGCATGATGTCCTGCAGCTGGCGCAGGTCCTCGACCTCGACGACGAAGTGGTTGAGCCCCTTCCGGTCGTCGGTGACCGTGATCTCGGCCTTGATGATGTTGCCCTGCCGGGACGAGATGGCGGCGGTGATCTCGGCGAGCAGCCCCGGGCGGTCGCGGCCGATGTAGACCGCGATGCGCACCGGTCGCTTGGCCGGCTCCTCCGCCCCCCACTCCACCGTCACCAGCCGCTCCTTGTCGAGCACGTTCTTGGCCACCGTGAGGCAGTCGCGCGCGTGCACGGTGAGGCCGCGCCCGCGGGTGATGAACCCGACGATGCCGTCGCCCGGCACCGGGGAGCAGCACTTGGCGAAGCGCACCAGCAGGTCGTCCACGCCGCGGAGGCGCACCGCCGGGCCCTCGCCCTTGCGGGCCGGCCGCGCGGTCTTGGCCTCGCCGGCCGCCTCGTCGTGCACGGTGGCGGGGGCCAGCTTGCCCAGCACCTGCTGGATCGAGGTCTTGCCGTAGCCGATGGACGCGAGCAGATCGTCCGCGGACGGGAAGCCCAGCTCGCCGATCAGCTTCTTCATCTCGTCGGAGGCGAGCAGCGTGGCCGGGGTCAGCCGGTACTTCTTGGCCTCGCGCTCGAAGAGCTCCCGCCCCAGGGCCAGGGAGCGCGTGCGCTCCTCGATCTTGAGCCACTGGTTGATCTTGGCGCGCGCGCGGTTGGACTTGACGATCTTGAGCCAGTCGCGGCTCGGGTGCTGCGTCGGCGAGGTGACGATCTCGAGGATGTCGCCCTGATGCAACGTGTAGCGCAGCGGCACCAGCTTGCCGTTGACCTTGGCGCCCACGCAGTGGTGGCCCACGTCGGTGTGGACCGCGTAGGCGAAGTCGACCGGGGTGCTGCCGTCCGGGAGGGCCTTCACGTCCCCGCGCGGCGTGAAGACGTAGACCTCGTCGGGGAAGAGGTCCAGCCGCACGCTGTCGAGGAACTCCTTGGGGTCGCTCGTCTCCTTCTGGGACTCCAGGAGCTGCCGCAGCCAGGTGAAGGCGTCGTCGAACTTGTCGCGGTCGCTCCGCTTCTCCTTGTAGAGCCAGTGGGCCGCGATGCCCTCCTCTGCGATGCGGTGCATGTCGTAGGTGCGGATCTGGATCTCGACCGGGTCGCCCTTGGGCCCGATGACGGTGGTGTGGAGCGACTGGTACATGTTCACCTTCGGCATCGCGATGAAGTCCTTGAAGCGCCCCGGGACCGGCTTCCACAGGGAGTGCACCACCCCGAGGGCGCCGTAGCAATCGCGGACCGTATTCGTCAGCACCCGCACCGCGGTGAGGTCGTAGATCTCGTCGAACTCCCGCCCGCCCTCGTGCATCTTCTTCCAGATGGAGTAGAAGTGCTTGGGCCGGCCCGCGATCTTGGACCCGATGCCCACCTCGGCCAGCTTGTCGTGGAGGAGGGTGATCAGGTTGTTGATCTCCGCCTCGCGCTCGAGCCGCCGCTTGGCCACCCGCCGCATCAGCTCTTGGTAGTCCTCGTGGTGGAGCACGCGGAGGGCCAGGTCCTCCAGCTCGGCCTTCACCTTGGCCATGCCGAGGCGGTGGGCGAGCGGGGCGTAGATGTCGAGCGTCTCCTGGGCGATCTTGCGGGCCTTGTCGGTGGGCAGGTACTGCAAGGTCCGCATGTTGTGGAGCCGATCGGCCAGCTTGATCATCAGCACGCGGAGGTCGCGCGCCATGGCCACCAGCATCTTGCGGAAATTCTCGGCCTGTCGCTCTTCCCGGGAGGAGAACGCGAGCTTGCCGATCTTGGTCACCCCGTCGACCAGGTCGGCGATCTCCGCCCCGAACTCCCGCTGGAGGTCCCCCTTGGTGGCCTTGGTGTCCTCCAGGACGTCGTGGAGCAGGCCGGCGGTGACCGTGGTCACGTCCATCTTGAAGTTGACCAGGAGGCCGGCGACCTCCAGGGGGTGGGACAGGTAGGGCTCCCCCGAGGCGCGCTGCTGACCTTCGTGGGATAGCTCGGAGAAGCGGTAGGCCCGCTCCAGGAGAGCCAAGTCAGCCGCAGGCTGGTACTTGGGAATCTCCTCGATCAGCGTCTGCAGTTGGGTCAACCCAGCGCCCTCCTCAGGTTGACCTCAAATTCTGCCACTAAAATCAGGCTTTTGCTACCGCTTTCTTCTTTCGCGCCATCCACCGCTCGCGCCAGCCCTGCCAGTCCACGATCAGCGAGCCGGCGATGTAGACCGTCGAGAAGGTGCCCGTCACGACCCCGATGGTCAGGACGAACGCCATGTCTTCCAGGACCTTGCCCCCGAATAGGTAGAGGACGGCGGTCGTGAAGAAGACGGTCAGGGCGGTCAGCACGGTCCGGGACAGAGTCTGGTTGATGGCGTTGTTGATCTGAGTCGCGAATGACTCTCCCTTGCGCCGACCCCCCTTGGTCCGGTTCTCACGCACCCGGTCATAGGCCACGATCGTATCGTTGACCGAGTACCCGATGATCGTCAGCAGAGCGGCCAGGATCGGCAGCGACATCTCCCGGTTCGTGAGCGACATGGCCGACAGGCAGATGAGTACGTCGTGGACGATGGCCGCCACCGAGGCCAGCCCGCCCATCATGTCGAAGCGGATCGCGATGTAGGCGAGGATGCCGGCGACGCTCCAGAGCGCCGCGTAGATGGCCTGGATCTGGAGATCGCGACCCACCTGGGGGCCCACGTACTCCACGCGCCGGACCTCGGGGGTGCCCAGCGCGGGCTCCTTGGCGAGAGCAGCCAGTGCCTGCTTGGTCACCTCCTCGGAGACGGCCTCCGTGGCGGGGAGCCGCAGCAGGTACTCTCGCGTGTCACCGAACTCCTGGATCACGCTCTCGCCCATTCGCACCGTCTCGAGCGCGCGTCGGATGCGCTCCACCGGCACCGGCTTCTCGAAGCGCACCTGGATGAGGGTGCCGCCCGAGAAGTCGATCCCGTAGCGCAGGCCGCCCTTGGCCACCATGGAGCCGAAGCCGGCCAGGATGAAGAGGACCGAGATGATGTAGGCCCAGCGCCGCCGGCCGATGAAGTCGAAGTTGGGGTTGCGGAAGAGCTCGAACATGGCGGTCAGATCGACAGCGACTCGCGCTTGTGGCGACCCATGTACAGCAGGTCGAAGAGCAGGCGCGTGAAGAAGACCGCGGTGAAGAGGCTGGCCGCGATGCCGATCATGAGCGTCACCGCGAAGCCCTTGACCGGGCCGGTCCCGAACTGGAAGAGGATGAGGCCCGATACAAGGACGGTCACGTGGGTATCGACGACCGTCTTGAACGCCCGGGAGAAGCCCGTCTCGATGGCGCCGCGGATGGTCTTCCCGCCGCGGAGCTCCTCGCGGATGCGCTCGAAGATGAGGATGTTCGTATCCACCGCCATGCCGATCGTGAGCGCGATCCCGGCGATGCCGGGCAGCGTGAGGGTCGCGTGGAAGCCGGCCATGGTCGCGAGCAGCAGCAGCAGGTTCAGGCCAAGCGCCACGTCGGCGATCAGGCCGGAGAGGCGGTAGTAGATCATCATGAACACGAACACCAGCGCGGTCGAGGCCAGGATCGCGATGATGCCCTGGCGGACCGAGTCGGCCCCGAGCGACGGCCCCACCGTGCGCTCCTCCAGCACCTGCACCGGCGCGGGCAGCGCCCCGGCCCGAAGCACGATGGCCAGGTCGGTGGCCTCCGCCGAGGTGAAGCCGCCGGTGATCTGGGCGCGTCCGGAGGGGATGCGCTCGCGGATCTGCGGGGCCGAGTGCACGTTGCCGTCGAGCACGATCGCGAGCCGCCGGCCCACGTTGGCGTCGGTCAGGTCCGAGAAGGCCCGGCCGCCCGCCGCGTTGAAGTCCACCGAGACGTACGGCTCGCTGGTGTTCTGGTCGATGGAGACTCGCGCGGTGGCCACGTCGCGGCCGGTCACGTAGGCCTTCTTCTGGACCAGGAAGGGCACCTTGCGCTCCTGGTGGGTCTCCTTGTCGATCCGGCGCTGGTAGAGGATCTCGTCGCCCTCGGGAACGCCGGAGCGGAGCGCGGTCTCCGGGTCGCCCTTGTCGTCGACCAGCTTGAACTCGAGCAGCGCGGTCTTGCCGATCAGGGCCTTGGCCCGCTCCGGGTCCTGCACCCCCGGGAGCTGGACCAGGAT
>DASZJM010000622.1:0-18887 GCA_035948165.1 Candidatus Methylomirabilota bacterium | reverse complement strand
CATCGTGCGCCCGGTCTACGCCCCCGCGCTGGTCGCGTTCTTCGGCGCGCCCGGGGTGCGGGTGACGATCGGCGCGCCCTTCGTGAGCTGGGTCGCGCTGGGCTGGGGCGAGCCCTGCGTGCCGTGGTGGGGCCGGCCCGGGTTCGTGGGCCGCGCCTGGTGGGGCGGCTGGGGCGGGCCGCGCATCGTCAACAACGTTGTGGTCAACCGCACCACCGTGGTCAACGTGCAGAACATCACGGTCTACCGGAACCTGAGCGTGCAGAACGCGGTGGTCGCGGTGCGGCCGGACCGCTTCGGCCGCGGCCCGGTCGCCGACGGGCGGATCCGTCAGGTCGACACGCGGCGGCTCGAGCCGGTGCGCGGCGCGGTCGACCTGCGGCCGGACCGCGCGAGCTTCGCGGCGGCCAGCGGCCGCGCCGTCCATCCCCCGGAGAGCGTGCTCGCGCGCCCGGTGGTGGCAACCCGCGCGCCGGTGACCCGGGCCCTTCCGCACGAGGCCGAGGGCCGCGGCCCGGCGCCGCGCATCGTGCCGGCCCCGCGCGCGGGTGAGCCCGGCGCGGCGAGCGCGCGGCCACCGTTCGGCGAGAGCCGGATCGAGCGGGCGCGCCCGCCGCAGGCCCCGCGCTTCGACACCAGCCGCCGACCCGACGCAACGCCGCCGGTGCCGTCCGCCGCGCGTCGCGGGGACGGGAGCACAGATGCGGCGCGAGGCCGCGGGCCGGCCGCGCCGCGGGGCGAGAGCCCCCGCGCCGGCGAGCCGGCGCGGGCGCCACAGCCGGTGGCCCCCGCGGAGGCCCCACGCGCGCCGCAGGTCCAGACGCCGCGGGCACCTCAGCCGCAGGCGCCACGGCCCGCGGAAGTCCCGCGCGCCGCGGAGCCGCCCGCACGCGCGCCGGAAGCGACGGCGCCGCGGCGCCCGCCTGAGCCTCAGCGGGCGCCGCGCCAGGAAGCGCCGGCCCGCGCGGCGGAGCCACGTCCAGCGACTCCCCGCGCCGAGGCGCCGCGCCCGGCGCAGCCTCGCCAGCTTCCGGGTGAGCCCGCCAATCGGCTCTACCCGGGGCGCGGGGAGCGCCCGTCCTCGCGGGGACCCGAGTCGCGACCGCAGGCGCAGGCGCGCCCGCAGCCGCAGGCGCGTCCGCAGCCGGCCCCCGCGCGCAACGCCGCCCCGGGGCACAACGGGGGCCCCGCGCGCGAGGCGCGCTGAGGCGAGAGGGGGGACTACTCGCCCGCGAGCGACCGGCTCAGGCGACGCAGGGCCTGCACCTCGAGCTGCCGCGCACGCTCGCGAGTGACACTGAAGCGCGCGCCCACCTCCTCGAGGGTCAGGGCCTCCTCGCCATCCAGGCCGAAGCGCAGGCGCAGCACCTCCCGCTCGCGGGCGGGCAGGCCCTCGATGGCGGCCCCGAGCCGGCGGGACCGGTCCTCCCGCGTGATCGCCTCCTCCGGCGACGGGGTGACGCGATCCCGCACGAACTCACCGAGCGTCGAGTCCTCGCCGACCGGGCCGTCGAGGGAGACCGGGCTCGCCGCGCTCAGATCGACCAGCCGCACCGTCTTCTCGGGCAGGCCCGAGCATCGGGCCAGCTCCTCCACGCTCGGCTCCCGCTCGTGCTCGGCCCGGAAGGCGTTGCGCTGCCGCATGAGGCGATGCATGGTCTCGACGATGTGCACCGGCATCCGGATCGTGCGGGACTGATCGGCGAGTGCGCGCCCGATCGCCTGGCGGATCCACCACGTCGCGTAGGTGGAGAACTTGAAGCCCCGCTGGTAGTCGAAGCGCTCCACCGCCTTCATGAGCCCGATGTTGCCCTCCTGCACGAGGTCGAGCAGGGTGAGGGTGCCGCCCGAGTAGCGGCGCGCGATCGACACCACGAGACGCAGGTTGGGCTCGACGAGCGCGCGCTTGGCCTCGCGCAGCGCCCGGTCGCTCTCCAGCACCTCGCCGAGGGCGGGCTTCCAGCGCGGCCCGATCGCTCCGTTGGCGCACCGCAGCTCGCCCACCAGGCCGTCCATCACGTCGGGCCGGAAGGGAAGACGCTCGAGCAGCCGGCCCGCGCTCCGGCGCGCCGCCGACGAGCGCGCGAGGCGCGGGCGGAGCCGGTGCAGGCGCGCGAGGTCGCGCAGGATTCTCTCGCGCTGCCGCGCGGTGGGCGCGGCGCCTCCGGGCAGCGTCACCAGCGCGTCGAGGGCGCGCTCGTCGGCGCCCGCATGACGCGTCGCCGCGAGCAGCGCGTCGACGCCGGCGGGCAGGCTGCCCAGGGCGCGGCGGCGGCGGGCCCGACAGATCTCGATCCATCGGCCGCGCTGACGCTCCTCCGCGGCGGTGAGGCGGTCGACCGCGCCGATCTCCCGGAAGTAGAGCGCCACCGGATTGATCGGCTCGATGCTCGCCCGGGTCGCGTGCCCGTCGACTACGACTGGATCCGTGATCGTGTGCATGGTCCTCCCGCTTCGTCGGGAAAGGCCAGGGATCCCGATCTCGGATCCCCGGCCCGCCGGTCCGGCTACGAGTTCAGCGCCGCGTAGAGGCTGTTGCCGTCGCGGTGCAGCAGCACCACCACCGGGGCGCCCTGCGCGTGCTTGGCCAGCAGCTGCTTCATGTCGGCCGCGCTGGTCACCGGGTGGTGGTCCACCTCGGTGATGACGTCGCCCGGGCGGATGCCCGCCTTCTCGGCCGGGCTCGAGTCGCGCACCCCGCGCACCACCACCCCGCGCGTGTCGGCGAGCCCCAGCTCGCGGCCCACGCTGGGGGTGACCGTCTCCACCGTCAGGCCAAGCGGCTCCTTGCCGGAGTCGTTCTGGGCCACCGCCGGCTGATCGGGCTCGTCCATGCGGGCGATCCGCGACTGGAGCGTGACGGTCTTGCCGTCGCGGACGATGGTGAGCGGAACCTCGCGCCCCACCGCGGTGGCGGCCACCAGCTTCGAGAGGTCGGCGGTCTGGGTCAGCTTGTGACCGTCGAACTCGGTGATGACGTCGCCCGCCTTGACGCCGGCGCGCGCCGCGGGCGAGTTGTCCTGGACCGACGCGACGAGCGCGCCGCCGCCCGCCGGCACGTTGAAGCCCTTGGCCAGCTCCGGAGTCAGCGGCTGGATCATCACCCCGAGCCAGCCGCGCGTCACCTTGCCGGCCGCGGCGAGCTGGGTCACCACCGACTTGGCCTGGTTGACCGGGATCGCGAAACCGATGCCCACCGAGCCCCCGCTCTGGCTGAAGATGGCCGCGTTGATGCCGACCGCCTGCCCGCGCGCGTTGATGAGCGGGCCGCCGCTGTTGCCCGGATTGATGGAGGCGTCGGTCTGGATGAAGTCGTCGTAGGGCCCCTGCCCAATCACGCGGCCGGTGGCGCTGACGATGCCGGTGGTGACGGTGCGCTCGAGCCCGAACGGGTTGCCGATCGCCATCACCGGCTCGCCGACCTGCAGCTCGGCCGAGTCGCCGAGCGGGATCACCGGCAGGTTGTTGGCGTCGACCTTGAGGAGCGCCAGGTCGGTGCGCGGGTCACGGCCCACCACCTTGCCGGGCATCTCGCGCCCGTCGTCGATCTTGACCTGGATCTCGGTGGCGCCGTCCACCACGTGGTTGTTCGTCACGATGTAGCCGGCCGGGTTGATGATGAAGCCCGAGCCCATGCTGCGCACGGTCTTGCGCCCCGGCTGGCCGAACTGCTTGAAGAACTGCTGGAACGGATCGTCGTTGCCGAACGGGCTCTGCATCTGAGGCCCGTCCTGCACCCGCTTGGTGCTGATGTTGACCACCGCGGGCTTGAGCGCCCGGGTGAGCGCCACCCAGTTCGGCGCGGGCACGGTGGTGGCGGCGGTGACCGCCACCGGCCGCTCGCTCCAGATCGGCGCCGGCGCGGCGCTGGTGAATCCGAGGTGCGGGGCGAGGGCCACCAGGCCCACCACCGCGGCCACGATCAGCGCCGCCCAGGCGGTGCGATATCGAATCGTCAGTCGATTCATGGACGTTCTCTCCTCTTGTTGGTTGATCTACGGGGCCGCCTGTTCACGGGCGGACCGGAGCTGTTCACGGGCCAGCGCCCCCAGGGTGTCGCCCCCGGCCAGGCGCATCGCGATCCGGTACTCGCGCTCCATCCCATCGGTATCGCCGGCCCGCCGGAGCGCATCGGCGAGCAGCAGTCGGATATCGGGTGAGCCGGGCTTCATCTCGACGGCCCGGCGCAGGTGGACGATCGCTTCCGGCGTCCGCCCCGCGTCGAGGAACAGGGTGGCGAGGCCCGCCTCGTAGCGCGCGTCGCGCGGGGCGAGACGGACCGCGTCCTGCGCGTGGCTGAGCGCCGCCGCGTCCTGGCCAAGGCCGGCGTAGGCGAGGCCGAGATAGTAGTGGGCGCGCGCGTCCCGCGGCTCGGCCGCGACCGCCTGCACGAGCTGGCGCACCGCGGGCAGGTACTGACCGTCCGACACGAGGGTGGCCCCGCTCTCGACCAAGCCGTGCGCGCGCCACCAGCCGGGACCGCCCACGAGCGCGGCGAGCGCGCCCACGAGCACGCCGGCCAGCGCGAGACGACCGATCCAGGGCGAGCGGGAGATCCACGTCGGGGCCATGCGTGCAACGTAGCCCGCCCACATGAGGGACGGGTGAAGCCGGAATGAGAAAATCCTTAGCGGGCGGAGGCGGCGGGAGCGGGCTCGCGGGCGGTGGTGACGAGCGTCAGGTTGCCGTGGCACTTCGGGCAGTCGAAGCTCCGGCCGTCGACGAAGCGGCCACCCGGGGCGAGCTCCTGCACCGCCCCGCACCGCGGACAGGCTCCGCGCACCCGGAGCAGGCGACGATCCTCCCGCGAGCGCTTGATCGCCATCACGATGCCCGCCACCAGGAAGGTGGGCACCAGGATGAAGTGGGCCACCGGGATGAACACCGAGAGGAGGGCGAGCCCCCAGAACATCCCGAGCCCGCCGAGGGTGCGGGCGAACCGCTGGCCCGGCGGCTGCTCGATGATGGCGGCGACCACCGGCTGGGGCGGGTGGCCGAAGGCGGTGAGCTGCGCGGGAACCTCGGTCTCGGTCGCCATGGGATCGCCTCCTGCTCCCATGCTAGCTCGGATCGAGCCGGGCCGGAGGCCGGGGCGCGTTTCTCACGCCGCTCTCATCGATCTCTCATGCGCCCGCCGTAGCATCGAATCATCATGTTGACGAGCCTCAACGCCCTCGACGACGCCGCGATCGTGGGCCGGGCCGCCGACGACCCGCTCGGCCGCGTCCGCGACACCTACTTCGACGACCGCCGGTGGAGCATCCGGCACCTGGTCGTCGAGACCGCGCACTGGCCGGGCCACCACCGGGTGCTGGTCTCCCCGTGGTCGGTGCGCGGGCTCGACCCGCGCCGCCACGTGGTGCGCACCGACCTCACCCGGCGGGAGCTCGCCGAGTGCCCGGACGCGGAGAGCGACCGGCCGGTCTCCCACCAGCACGCGGTCGATCTCGCCCGCTACTACGGCTTCTACGGCTTCCCCTACCACTGGCTCGGCACCGCCCCGGTCTCCGAGCAGTGGCGCGCCGCCGGCGGGGGCGAGGGCGCGGTGGTCACGCTCGCGCCACGGCGGCTGCGTACCGGAGACCCGCACCTGCAGAGCGCCCGCGCGGTGCTCGGCTACTACGTGCACGCCAACGACGACGACGTGGGCCACGTGGTGGATTTCCTCTTCGGGGACGCCGCGTGGGCGATCCGCCACGTGGTGGTGGCGCTCCGGCGCGGCCTCGGGCGGCGCTGCGTGCTGGTCCCGGTGGGCTGGGTGACCCGGGTCCGCTGGGCCGCGGGCGCGCTGGGGGTGGCGCTGCCGGGCTCGGTGGTGCGGGCCGCGCCCGCCTACGACCCAGCCGAGCCTCTCGGGAGAGACCTCGAGGCCCGGCTGGTCCGCTACTACGGGCCGCCGCCGTTCGCGGACGGCTAGCCCGCCTCAGGCGGCCGCGGCGGGGCGGATCGCCATCGGCTCGATGAGCCGACGCTCGACCGCGTGCCAGTCGATGTTCCGGAAGAACGCGTCCAGGTAGCGGCCCCGCTCGGTGGCCTTGTAGTCGCGCATGAAGGCGTGCTCCCACACGTCGAGCACGAGGAGCGGCTTGAAGCCGGCTGGCACCCCGTTCTGGTGCAGGCTCACCCAGTGGTTGGTGAGGCGGCGGGTCATCGGATCCTCGCAGAGGAGCACCCAGCCGACCCCGCGGAGACCGCCGATGGCCTGGAAATCCTTCCGCCAGTCCTCGACGGAGCCGAACGCCTCGGCGAGGGCCTGGGCCACCGCCGAGGTCGCGCCCGGCCGCGGGGAGGCGCCCGCGCGCAGGTTGGAGAAGTAGTACTCGTGCAGGATCATGCCGTTGTACTCGAAGCCGAGCCGCCGGGTGAGCTCGGCGAACTCCATGTCGCGCCCGGAGGCGCGGCCGCGCGAGCGCAGGGCGGCCAGCTCCTCGTTGAGCAAATTGACCTGCCGCACGTAGCCCGCGTAGAGGGTCAGGTGCTCGCGGATCTGCTCGTCGGAGATGCCCTCCAGCCCGCTCAGCCGGTCGAACTGCTGCTCGGCATAGGCGCTGCGCTTGGTCACTGCCATCGCGGTGTCCCTCCCTCGGTCGAGTTGTCGACGTCTCTGCCCGCACCCTAGCAGGGGCGGATGAGAGCGGGGTGAGGGTCACATGAGAATCAGGCGGGCGCGGACGGCAGCCTCACCGTGAAGCGGCTGCCCGATCCGGGGCGGCTCTCCACCGTCACGAGGCCCCCGTGGGCGATCACGATCGAGCGCGCGATGGCGAGGCCGAGGCCCGCGCCGCCGGTGTCGCGCGCGCGGGCCGCGTCGAGGCGCCGGAACGGCTCGAAGATGCGCTCGAGGTCGTCGGGCTCGATGCCGATCCCGGTGTCCGCGACCGTGACCTCCGCCATGCCGTCGGTCCGGCCGAGCGCGATCTCCACCTTGCCGCCGGGCGGCGTGTACTTCACCGCGTTCTCCACCAGGTTGAGCAGCGCGCGGCGCAGCGCGGCCGCGTCGCCGGCCACCGCGGTGGGCGTGGTCGCGTCGACCCGCACCGCGACCCCGGCGGCGCGCCCGAGGCGCGCGCCCACCTCGAACACCTCGAGCACGAGCGGCTCCAGCTCGACCGGGGCCCGACCGACCTCGGGGCCGGCGAGCGACCGCGAGAGCAGGAGCAGGTCCTCGGCGAGCCGAATCAGGCGCTCGACCTCCTCGAGGCTCGAGGCGAGCACGCGGCGGTACTCGTCGGGCGACCGCTCCATGCGCAGGGCCACCTCGATGCCGCCGCGGAGCACGGTGAGCGGGGTGCGCAGCTCGTGGGCCGCGTCCGCCGCGAAGCGCCGCGTCTGGCCGAAGGCGTCCTCGAGCCGGGCCAGCATCCCGTTCAGGGTCTCCGCGAGCCGGTCGAGCTCGTCCCCGCCGCCCCGCCGCTCCACGCGCCGGCTCAGGTCCTCCGCGGTGATGCGGCGGGCGGTGCCCACCATCTCGTCGACGGGGCGGAGGGCGGCGCGGGCGATGATCGCGCCGCCGAGCGCGGCGAGCCCCACCCCGAGCGGGATCAGCACGATCAGGGTGTTGAAGTAGCGGTCGCGCACCGCGAGGGTGCGGCGCAGCGCCATGCCCACCTGGATCATCTCGGTGACGCGGCCGTCGCGCACCACCGGCAGGGTGAGGAGCCGGACCGGCTCGGCGCCGGCCACCGTCACCGTCTCGATGGTGTGCAGGCCGCGGGCGGCGCGGGCGCGGGCCTGCGGCGACAGCGGGAGCACGTCGGTGCGGCCGTCCCCGCGGGGAGGGTGCGGCCGGCCCTCCGGATCGAGCAGCTGGACGAACTTGTCGTAGAGCTCGGGGCCCAGCAGCTGGCGCAGCAGCGCCTCGGATTCGCCCGAGGCCTGCCCGGAGGAGCCGGTGTCCTTGATGACCTGGGCGACGGTGAGCAGGGAGGCGTCGAGATCCTGCTGGAGCCCGAAGCTGAGCCAGGAGTACGACAGGACGCCGATCGTCACCAGGATCGCGAGCAGGAGGCCGCTGTACCAGAGCGTCAGCTTGGTGCGGATCGAGAGCGGCAGCCGGAGCCCGCTCACGGCTCGGCGCTCAGCATGTAGCCGGCGCCCCGGACGGTCTGGAGCAGCCGGGGCTCGCCCTCCCCGTCGATCTTCCGCCGCAGGTAGCCCACGTACACGTCGACCACGTTGCTCTCCGGATCGAAGTCCATGCCCCAGACGTGCTGGGTGATCATGGGACGGGTCAGCACGCGGCCGATGTTCCGGAGGAAATACTCCAGCAATGCGTACTCGCGCGCGGTGAGCGTGATGCGGCGGCCGCCGCGCGCGACCCCGCGGGTGGCCGGATCGAGGGAGAGATCCGCGACCTGCAGCCGCGGCTCGGCCCGTCCCCCGCTCCGCCGCAGCAGGGCCCGCACCCGCGCCACGAACTCCTCGAAGGCGAACGGCTTGGTGAGGTAGTCGTCCGCGCCGAGGTCGAGCCCGGTGACCTTGTCGGCGACCCCGTCGCGCGCGGTGAGCAGCAGCACCGGGGTCTGCACCCGCCGGTCGCGCAGGGTCTTGAGCACGTTGAAGCCGTCGCGCTTGGGCAGCATGACGTCGAGCACCACGAGGTCGTAGGCGGGATCCTCCGCGATCGCGTCGAGGGCGGCCGCGCCGTCGGACGCGACCGCGACCGCGTGCCCTTCCTCCACCAATCCCTGGCGGATGAAGGCGGCGACCTTGCGCTCGTCTTCGACCACGAGGATGCGCATGTCGGATGTAGAATCGCACCGGGTCCCCGGAGCCGCAAGCGGCGCCGGCAATCGCCCGTGAACGGCCCGTGAATCGCCGGTGAACCAGAGGAGCCCAACCGTGATCGATCTCTTCAGCGACACCCTGACGAAGCCCACCCTCGAGATGCGCCGCTTCATGTGCGAGGCGGAGGTCGGCGACGAGCAGAAGGGCGAGGATCCGACCGTGACCCTCCTGCAGGAGATGGTGGCCGACCTGCTCGGCAAGGAGGCCGCGGTCTACCTCCCCTCCGGGACCATGTGCAACGAGATCGCGGTGAAGGTCCACACCCGGCCGGGCGACGAGGTGCTCGCGGACCGGACCTCGCACCTGATCCACTTCGAGGGCGGCGGCCCGGGGCTGCTCTCCGGGGTGCTGATGACCGGGCTCGACGGCGACCGCGGCGTCTTCACCGGCGCCCAGGTGCGCGCGGGCGCGCACGGCCGCTCCCGCTACGCCCCGCCGACCCGCCTGGTCTCGGTGGAGAACACCAGCAACCTGGGCGGCGGGCGGGTCTGGCCGCTCGCCGCGGTGCGAGACGTCGCGGCGGCCGCGAAGGCCCTCGGCCTCGCGACCCACATGGACGGCGCGCGGCTGCTGAACGCGGTGGTCGCCTCGGGTACGCCCGCGCGCGACTACGCGGCGGCGGTCGACTCGGTGTGGATCGACTTCAGCAAAGGCCTGGGCGCGCCGGTGGGCGCCTGCCTGGCCGGTACCCGCGCGTTCATCGAGGAGGCGTGGCGCTACAAGCAGGCGCTCGGCGGGGCGATGCGGCAGGCCGGCATCATCGCCGCGGGCGGGGTGTACGCGCTCCGCCACCACGTGAGCCGGCTCGCCGAGGACCACGATAACGCTCGCGTCCTCGCCCGCGGCATCGCGGGTCTGCCCGGCATCGCGCTCGATCCCGCCCACGTGGAGACCAACATCGTGATCTTCGACGTGACCGCCCCCGGCCTCACCGCACAGGCCCTCGCCGACCGGCTGCTCAAGGACGCCCAGGTGCGGCTCAGCGTGATGGGCGAGCGGCGGCTGCGCGCGGTGACCCATCTCGACGTCTCGCGCAAGCAGATCGACACCGCGGTGGAGGCCTTCGCGCGCGCGCTCGCGACGCGCTAGCCGGCGAGGAGGCCGGAGACCCAGGCCCGCGCCGTCCGCACGCGACCTCCTACCCACGCGACGAAGGCCTCGCGGAGCGCGAGGGCCAGCTCGCGGGCCTCGGCCTCGGTGGCGGCGGGCGGAAGCACCCCGTGGGTGGCCAGGTAGAAGGTGGCCCCCCACAGCAGCAGCGCGTTGAACGGCGGGAAGCGGTCCATATGCCCCTTCGACGTCGGCGGGATGGCGGGCGTTTACGGTAAACGCGGCCCGCTCCCCATGCGTCTAGCACTGGGAGGAGGCCATCATGCCGCTGAACGGCTCGGTGCAGATCACCCGCGGGTCGAGCTCGACCTACACGCTGACGTATGCGCCCCTCGGGGCCGACCCGGGCGAGCGGCCGGCGCGGCGCTTCGAGGGGGCGCGGGAGCTCGAGCAGTTCCTGGCCGGCCCTCTGCGCCTGTCGCGCCGCGAGATCCTGGCCGCGCTCGTCGCGCTGGATCGCAACGGCAGCTATCTGATCTCGGAGGTGCGGCTCTCCCCGGACGAGGTGACCCGGCACGGGCTCAACCCTCGCTTGACAGGGCGGCTCGTCCCCGGCTAGCGTCCGGGGCATGACTCCCGGCGCCATCTCCCCCGACCAGCTCGTCACCCTGCTCCAGCAGCGCGACCCATACGCGCTGCTCGACGTGCGCGAGCGTGCGGCCTTCGAGCGCGGCCACATCTTCCGCGCGACGCCCCTGCCCCGCCGGCTGCTCGAGACGCGGCTGCCGGGCCTCGTGACCGCGCCCGCGACCCTGATCGTGCTCTGTGACGACGACGGGCGGATCGCCGGGCTCGCCGCGCCCACCCTCGGGGAGATGGGCTACACCGAGGTCTTCGTCCTCACCGGCGGCCTCGAGGCCTGGCGGCGCGCCGGCCACCCGGTGGTGCAAGGGCTCAACGTACCGAGCAAGGTCTTCGGCGAGCACGTGCTGCACGATCGCAAGACCCCGGAGGTCACGCCGCTCGAGCTGTCCGCGCGCATGGCCCAGGGGCAGGACATGGTCATCGTCGACACGCGCACCCCCGAGGAGTACCAGCGTGGCTGCCTGCCGGGCGCGTGGAGCATGCCCGGCGGCGAGCTGATCCTGCGCATCGGCGAGGTGGTGGAGCGCCCCGACCAGACCATCGTCGTGCACTGCGGCGGCCGCACCCGCTCGTATCTCGGGGCGGAGTCGCTGCGCCGGATGGGCCTGCCCAACCCGATCGTGGCGGTCAAGAACGGAACGATGGGCTGGCAGCTCGACGGCCTCGAGCTGGAGCGCGGGGCGACCCGCTGGCCGCCCGCCCCCTCCGCGACGAGCCGCGCGCGGGCCCTCGAGGTGGCCGGCCGCCTGGCCGCCGAGGACGGCATCCCGCTGGTGTCGCCGGACGCGGTGGCGGAGCGCTGGAGCCATCGCGATCGCGAGAACGTGTCGATGCTCGACGTGCGCACCCGTGAGGAGTACGACGCCGGCCACGTGCCGGGCTCGATCTGGGCGCCGGGCGGGCAGGCGGTGCAGGCCACCGACGACTACGCGGCGGTGCGCGGGGGCTGGCTGGTGCTCATCTGCGACGGCTCCGGCCGCTCGATCATGACCGCGGGCTGGCTCAAGCGCATGGGCTTCGCGCACGTGGCGGTGCTCGAGGGCGGCGTGCCCGCGTGGGAGCGCTCCGGGCGCCCGCTCGAGACCGGCCAACCGGCCGCGGTGCCGTTCGGCTACGAGGCCGCGCAGCGCGTGGTCGAGCGCGTGCCGCCGGGGCCGCTCGGCGACGACCTCGTGGTGAGCGTGGACCCGAGCGACGTGTACCAGCGCGCCCACCTCCCGGGCGCGGTCTGGATCGGCCGCGGCCGGCTCGAGCTCCTGATCGGCGAGGCCGCGCCCGACCACTCCCATCGCGTGCTCCTCACCTGCGCCGACGGGGTGGCGTCCACCCTCGCCGCCGCGACGCTCCGTCGCATGGGCTACGCGGGCGCGCGCGTGCTCGACGGCGGGGTCGCGGCCTGGGGGGCCGCCGGCCTTCCCCTCGAGACCGGCGCGGGCTCGATGCGGGGCGAGGCCGACGACGTGGTGCAGAAGCCGTACGAGCGCGGGCGCGCCGCGATGGAGGCCTACCTGCGCTGGGAGGAGGCGCTCGACTCCCACGGGGTCAGCCCGCACGCGCTGCTGCCGGAGCGGCCGGGCGCGTCGGGAGGAGCCCGGTGAGCGCGGCCGCGCTGCCGGATCCGCTCGTCTCCACCGAGTGGCTGGCCGCCCACCTGGGCGAGCCCGACCTGAAGGTGATCGACGCCACCTTCTACCTGCCGCATCTCAAGCGCGACGCGGCGGCCGAGTTCGAGCAGGCCCACATCCCGGGCGCGGTCTTCTTCGACGTCGAGGCGATCGCCGACCACGCGAACCCGCTCCCCCACATGCTGCCCGACGCCAAGGCCTTCGCCGACGCGATCGGCGCGCTCGGCATCGCGACCGGCGACCGGGTCGTCGCCTACGGCGGGCGGGGGCTGATCGCGTCGGCCCGCGCGTGGTGGACGTTCCGCGCGTTCGGTCACGATCGGGTCGCGGCGCTGGACGGGGGCTCGGCCAAGTGGAAGCAGGAGGGGCGCGCGCTCGAGGCCGGCCGCGCCGCCCCGCGCCCGCAGCGCTTCGCGGCCTCGTACCGGCCCGAGCTGGTCGCCGACCTCGACCGGATGCGCGCGGTCCTGGAGCGCCGCGACGCGCAGATCGTGGACGCGCGCTCGCGCGGGCGCTTCGCGGCCACCGAGCCCGAGATCCGGCCCGGCCTGCGCGGCGGCCACATCCCCGGGAGCCGGAGCCTGCCGTACAACGAGCTGTTCCGCGCCGACGACGACGTGATGCTGCCCGCCGAGGAGGTGGGGGCCGCGTTCGCGCGCGCCGGGCTCGACGCGGGCCAACCGGTGGTGGCGACCTGCGGCTCCGGGGTGAGCGCGGCGGTGCTCGCGCTCGGGCTCTACCGCCTGGGCCGGCGCGACGCGTCGGTGTACGACGGCTCGTGGACCGAGTGGGGCGGCCGGGCCGACACACCGGTCGCCACCGGCGCGGCGTGATGGCGGCCGAGACCTACTCCCTCGCGCAGTTCGTGGCCGACCTGGAGAGCATCACGAGCCGGGCGAGCGCGCCCGCCGCCATCACCGCCGCGGTCGCGCCGCTCCTGGGCCGCCTCGTGCAGAACCCGTCCGCGATCCCCGCGCCGTTCCGCGGGCGGGGCCCCGGCGGCGAGCGGGGGCGCTTCATGCTCCACCGCGCGCCGCGCTTCAACGTCACCGCGGTGACCTGGCGGCCCGGAGACCGCGCGGCGGCCCACAATCACGACACGTGGGGCGTCATCGGCGTGGTCGACAACGAGATCGAGGAGACCCGCTATCGGGTGGCCGAGGGGCCGGGCGGTGGCGCCGCGCTGACGGTTGGGAGCGTGACCCGCCACCGCCCCGGGGCGATCTCGCTCCTCGTTCCTCCGGACGACGAGGTCCACGCGATGTACAATCCGACCGGGCGCGACACCGTCGAGATCCACGTCTACGGGCGCGACCTCTACGGCCTGCCGCGCAAGACCTGGGCCGCCGACGGGCGCGTGAGCCCGCTGGTGAGCCCGAAATGCCTCAACTGCTGACGACGGAGGAGAAGCAATGTCGCTGAGACTCGGAGACACCGCCCCCGATTTCACCGCTGAGACCACCCAGGGTTCGGTCAAGTTCCACGACTGGATCGGAGATTCCTGGGCCATCCTGTTCTCCCACCCCCGCGACTACACGCCGGTGTGCACCACCGAGCTCGGCTACGTGGCGCGGCTGAAGGGCGAGTTCGACAAGCGCCACGTCAAGTGCATCGGGCTCTCGATCGATCCGGTGGACTCGCACAAAGGCTGGATGAAGGACATCAAGGAGACGCAGGGTCACGAGCCCACCTTCCCGATCGTGGCCGATCCGGAGCGCAAGGTGGCCAACCTCTACGGCATGATGCATCCCGCGCACGACGAGGTCTACACCGTGCGCACCGTGTTCGTGATCGATCCCAAGAAGAAGGTCCGCCTGACGATCACCTATCCCCAGACCACCGGGCGCAACTTCGACGAGATCCTGCGGGTGATCGACTCGATGCAGCTCACCGACGGCTACCGCGTCGCCACCCCGGTCAACTGGAAGCAGGGCGACGACGTCATCATCGTGCCCGCGGTGACCGACGACGAGGCCAAGGCCAAGTTCCCCAAGGGCTGGAAGGCGCTCAAGCCCTACCTGCGCCTCACCCCGCAGCCCAACAAGTAGCCGGCGCCGTCGCGCCCCGACCCGTCGAGGCTCGTCCGCTCGTGTCCGGAGCCGCCGAGATCGTCGTGGTCGGGGCGGGATGCGTCGGGGCCAGCGTCGCCTACCGGCTGGCCCAGCGCGGCGCCCGCGTTACCGTGCTCGACCAGGCGGCGCCGGGCGGCGGCACGTCGAGCGCGTCCTTCGCCTGGACCAACTCCTTCAACAAGACCCCGCGCGACTACCACGACCTGAACGTCGCGAGCATGGAGGAGCACGCCGCCCTGGCCAAGGAGCTGCCCGGGGGCGGGTGGCTCCACCCGGAGGGCGCGCTCGCGTGGGAGGACTCGGCGGCGGGTCGCGCACGGCTCGAGCAGGCCATCGCGCGGCTCGACGGCTGGGGCTACCCGATCGAGCGCATCACGCCCGCGCAGGCGCGCGAGATCGAGCCCGATCTCCACATCGCCCCGACCGTCGCCACCGTGGTCTGGACGCCCGGCGAGGGGTACCTGGAGGCGGTGCCCTACGTGGGCGCGGTGCTGGCCGCGGCCCGCCGCCACGGCGCGCGCGTGCTCGGGGGACGGCGAGTCGTGGAGATCCTCCGCGCGGGCGACCGCGTGCTGGGCGTCCGCGCCGAGGACGGCGAGCGCTTCGAGGCGCAGGCGGTGGTGGACTGCGCGGGCATCGCGGCCGGGGAGATCGCCGGGCTGGCGGGCCTCGCGCTGCCGCTCGACCGCGTGCCCGGGCGCCTCGTCTACACCGCCCCGGTCGCCACGACCCTGCGCCGCCCCATCCACGCGCCCGGCGTGCACTTCCGCCCCGACGGCGGCGGCCGGATCGTCCTCGCGGAGGGCGCGCACGATCAGGTCTGGCGGGAGAGCGCGGAGGCGTGGCCGGCGGAGCGCTCGCTCGCGGTCGCGGCCATCCACCTGCCCGCGCTGGCCGGCGCGCGCGTGGAGGCGACCCGCGTGGGGGTGCGTCCGATGCCGCGCGACGAGCACCCGATGGTCGGCGCGATCCCCGGCCTCGAGGGCTTCTACCTGGTGGTCTCGCACAGCGGGGTCACGCTCGGGCCCCTGTGGGGGCGCATCGCCGCCGCCGAGCTGCTCGACGGGGTCTCCGACCCGCGCCTGGCTCCCTACCGCCCCGCTCGCTTCCTCTGAACCCTCTCTCGCGGGAGAGGTCGGCGGGATGACGGGTCGGCGCTAGCTCCCGAAGGCGCGGTCGAGCGCCTGCGCCAGGTCGGCGATCAGGTCGTCGGCGTCCTCGATGCCGACCGCGAAGCGGATCAGGTTGTCCTTGATCCCGATCTGGAGACGCTCCTCGCTGGTGAGCTCGTAGAAGCTCATGATCGCGGGCTGCTCGATCAGGCTCTCGACCCCGCCGAGCGACGCGGCGATGAACGGGATCGTGCACGCGTCGACCACGCGGGTGGCCGCGTCCAGGTCGCCCGCGACCTCGAAGGAGACCACCCCGCCGAATCCCCGCATCTGCTTGCGCGCGATGGCGTGCTCGGGGTGGCTCGGCAGGCCCGCGTAGTGCACCGCCGCGATGCGCGGGTGGCCCGCGAGAAACTCCGCCACCGCCTGGGCGTTGGCGTTCTGCCGCTCCATGCGCAGCGCGAAGGTCTTGAGCCCGCGCACCAGCAAGTAGGCCGCGAAGGGATCGAGCACCGCGCCGGTGATGCCCTGCAGGGAGCGGATGCCGCCGACCAGCTCCGCCGACCCCAGCACCGCGCCGGCGAGCAGGTCGTTGTGGCCGCCCAGGTACTTGGTGGCGGAGTGCACCACGAGGTCGACGCCCCAGTCGAGCGGACGCTGGTTGTAGGGCGTCGCGAACGTCGCGTCGATGACCGTCTTCACCCGGTGGCGCCGGCCAAGGGTGGCGAAGCGCTCGAGGTCGAGGATGCGGTTGTAGGGGTTGGTCGGCGACTCGCTCACCAGCACCCGGGTGGTCGGCTTGATCGCGTCCTCCAGCGCCTCGTAGTCGCCCGCCGGCACGGTCGAGACCTCGATGCCGTAGCGCGAGAGGGTCTGGTTGAGGAACTGGCGGGTGCGCCGGTAGCTGTCGTCGGTCACCACCACGTGGGTGCCGCGCGAGAGCATCGCGAAGAGCGCGGTGGTCATCGCGCCCATCCCGCTGCCGAAGAGGAGGCAGTCGCCCGCGCCCTCGAGCGCGGCGAGCTTGGCCTCCGCGATGCGCTGGGTGGGATTGCCGTAGCGGCCGTACTCGACCCGCTCGATCTTGCCGTCGAAGTGGTCCTTCAGCTCCTGGGTGTTGCCGAAGGTGTAGGTCGCGGTCTGCACGATCGGGGTGGCGAGCGCGTGCACCGGCTTGGGCCTCGGCTCGCCCCCGTGCACCGACAGCGTGCTCGGGCCCACCGGCTTCCGCGACGGATCCACCGCCCCCGGCTCCGAACGCTCGGCCATCAGGACACCAGCGCGCGCGCCTTCTCCACGTGGCGCGCGATGGTCCGGGCGACGCGCTTGGCGTCGGCGGGGAGCTCGACCGGTTTGTTGCGGTAGGACGGCTTGATGCCTTCGAGTGTGCCCATGTGATAGGCCGCTTTCTGGTCGGCGAACTTGAGACCGTTCGCAGTCGAGAGGACCACCACGCGCTCCCCGGAGCGGACGACCTTGCGGTCCACCAGCTTCCGCAGCGCGGCGAGGGCCACGCCGGTGTGGGGGCAGTTGAACATGCCGGTGCGGTCGGCGCGGGCCGCCTCGTCGGCCAGCTCCTGCTCGGTGGCCTGCTCGACCACCCCGTTGAAGCGCTGGAGCGTCCGGATCGCGCGCTTGACCGACACCGGGTTGCCGATCTGGATCGCCATCGCCAGGGTGGGCTGGGCGGTGATCGGCTCGAAGGCCTTGAAGTCGTTCTGGAACGAGCGGTAGAGCGGGTTGGCCCGCTCGGCCTGGGCCAGGCAGATGCGGGGCAGCCGGTTCACGAGCCCCAGCTCCTGCATCATGAGGAAGCCCTGCCCGAGCGCGTGCACGTTGCCGAGGTTGCCGCCCGGGATCACGATCCAGTCCGGCACCTCCCAGTCGAACTGCTGCACGATCTCGATCGCCACCGTCTTCTGCCCCTCGATGCGCAGGCTGTTCATCGAGTTGGCGAGGTAGATGCGCTTCTCCTTGGTGATCTCCTGCACCACCGCCATGCAGCCGTCGAAATCGGTGTCGAGGGAGAGCACCAGGGCCCCGTTGGCGAGCGGCTGCACGAGCTGAGCGATCGACACCTTGTCCTTGGGCAGGAGCACCACCGAGGGGATGCCCGCCGCCGCGCAGTAGGCGCCGAGGGCGGCCGAGGTGTCGCCGGTGGAGGCGCAGGCGACCGCGTCGATCGAGGTGCCGCCCGCCATCATCTCCTTGACCAGGGAGACCAGCACCGTCATGCCGAGATCCTTGAAGGAGCCGGTGTGCGAGTTGCCGCACTGCTTGATCCACAGGTCCTCGACGTGGAGCTGCTTACCGTAGCGGTCGGCCCAGAGGAGGTTCGAGTTGCCCTCGTACATCGACACGATGTTGTCGTTGTCGATGAAGGGCACCACCCATTCTTTCTTGCCCCACACCCCGGAGCCGTAAGGATAGGTGTTGCGGCGGTAGCGGTCGTCGAAGAGCTGGATCCAGGCGGCGGCGGAGCGGGAGCGGAGCGCCTCCATGTCGTGCTGGACCTCGAGCAGGTCCCCGCACGTGGGGCAGCGGTAGATCACCTCCCGGAGGTCGAACTCCCCCGGGCAACCGTTGATGCACTGAAACCACGCGTTGTACGCCATGTGCCGACCAGTATAGCCCCGCGGTGGCTCAGCCGCGGAAGCGGGGCATGACCTCGCGGGCGAAGAGCTCCATCGAGCGGCGGATCTTGTCCTGGGGCAGGCCGCCGAAGTTCATCCAGCAGAGCACATGGCCGATGCCGAGATCGCGCATGGTCTGGATGTGGCGGGCCACCGTGTCCGGCGAGCCGAAGGCCACCGTCTCCGCCACCAGGCCCTCCCAGGTCACCTTCTTGAAGCGCTCGGCGGCGGCGCGGAACCCGGGCTGGAGGCTCGGGTGCGCGTCCTCGATGCGCTCCGGCACCTGGAAGCGCCGCAGCGAGTCCTGGTACCACATCTCGGCGTCCTTGGCTTCGGCCAAGGCCTGGGCGTCGGTGTCGGCCACGTAGATCTGGCGCGACACGCCCCAGTCCTTCATGAGGGTCGCGATCTCGGCCTCGGTGCGCCCGTGCTTGCGCAGCGCGGTGAGATAGCTGTCGCGCCGCTTGACGAGCTGGTCGATGGGCCCGGTGAGCAGCGAGTTCAGCATCGGCCAGCCGCGCGCGGCCGAGTTCTCGATGCCGTCGTCGCTGCCGCACACCTGGTAGATGGGCGGGTGCGGCCGCTGCCAGGGCTTGGGGATCAGGCGCGCCTCCCCCACCGTGAAGAAGCGCCCCTCGTGCGAGAACCGGTCTTCCGTCCACGCCTTCAGCATGATGTCGACCGCCTCGTCGAAGCGCTCGCGGTTCTCCTGCTGGGGCACGTGGTAGCCGCGGAACTCGGCCGGGCGATTGCCACGCCCGACCCCGACGTCGAGCCGGCCCTTCGAGATGATGTCGATCAGCGCGAGCTGCTCGGCCAGCCGCAGGGGGTGATGAAAGGGCAGGATCGCGGCGGCCAGTCCGATGCGCACCCGGCGGGTGCGGGCGGCCGCGGTGGCGGCGAGGCTCGCCGGATCGACCGCGAGGCCGTAGTCGATGAAGTGGTGCTCGGTCAGCCAGATCT
>DASZJM010000621.1:0-2719 GCA_035948165.1 Candidatus Methylomirabilota bacterium | reverse complement strand
ACGCGGGTCTCCGGCGCGGCGCGATCGGCACCGGGGACGTCGGCACGCCGTTGGGCCCGGCGGGCTCGAGCGCCAGCAGGGTGTCCTTGGTGTAGACCATGCTCTGGCGATCGTAGGCCGAGAACTCCAGGATCCCGGTGTCCATCCGGATCGCGTCCTCGGGACACGCCTCGACGCAGTACCCGCAGAACACGCACTTGCCGAGGTCGATGTCGAAGCGCTCCGGGACCTTCTCGATCTCGGGGTTGGGATGCTCGGTGGCCACGATGTAGATGCAGTGGGCCGGGCACACCGTCTCGCACATCATGCAGGCCACGCAGCGCGGCGAGCCGTCCTCGCGCCGCACCAGTCGGTGGAGGCTGCGCAGCCGGGTCGCGTAGGGTCGGCGCTCGTCCGGGTACTGGATGGTGACCGCCCCGTGGGCGCTCTTGCTCCGGAACACCACCTTCAGGGTATGCCGCCACATGTTGACGAAGAAGTGCTGGGAGGTCAGCGCGAGCCCGACCAGCACCTCCACCACGTAGAAGCGCTGGCGGAGGCCGAGCCGGCTCGAGTGTCGCGGATCGGCGGGGGTGTTCTCGGTCTGGTACGCCACGGCTCAGCCCTTCCCCACCGCGAGCAACACCAGCGCGGTGACGAGAATGTTGAGGACCGACAGGGGGAACAGGGCGAGCCAGCCGAGCCGCATCGCCTGGTCGTACCGGAAGCGAGGGAGTGTCCACCGGATGAGCATGAGGAACCAGAGCATGACCACGACCTTGGTGAGGAAGGACACGACCTGGAGGCCGGCCACCGCCAGGTGCGGGAGGGCCACGCTCGCGCCCCACGGGAAGACGAAGCCGGAGGCCTGGAGGTACGGCACCTGCCAGCCGCCCAGAAACAGCGCGGTGGTCATGCCCGAGATCACCACCGTCTCGAGGAAGTCGGCCATCGCGAACATGCCGAACTTCATCCCGCTGTACTCCACGAAGTAGCCGATGATCTCCGACTCGCCCTCGGGGGTGTCGAAGGGGATGCGCTTGGTGGAGGCGATGCCCGCGGTGAGGAACAGGATGAACGCGGCGGGCTGGGTGATGATCCCCCACGCCGGGATCCAGCTCCCGAAGAGCTGGGGCAGGAGCGGCTGGCCCTGTCCGCGCGCGATGTCCTGCATGTTGAGCGAGCCGTAGACCATGACCACGCCCATGATCGAGGCCCCGATTGCGACCTCCGCCGAGATCATCAGGGCCGCCGCGCGCTGCCCGCCCAGGAGGGCGTAGTTGTTGGCCGAGGCCCAGCCCGCCATCATCAGCCCGTAGACTCCGAGCGAGATCATGGCCAGCACGTAGAGGATGCCCACGTTGAGGGTCACCGCCTGCAGCTGGATCTCGCGCCCCATGATCTGGAGCGTGTCGCCGAACGGGATCGACGCGAAGGCGGCGAGGCCGAAGAAGACCGACACGAACGGGGCCAGCTTGAACATGAGCACGTCGGCCCGGGCGGGGGTGAAGTCCTCCTTGGTGAGCATCTTCACCGCGTCGGCGAGCGGGTGGAGCAGGCCCAGGACCCGGATGCGAAGGCCGAGCACGGAGATAGACGCTCGGTTGGCCCCGATGCGGTCCTGCATGATCGCGGACTGCTTGCGCTCGACCCAGGTGAGGAGCCCGCCAAAGTTCAGCACCACGAACATCACGAACCCCACCGGGATCGCCTGCAGCAGGAGGTCGAGGGCCACGCCGCTCACGCCTTCACCGCCTGGCCCGCGTCGCGCAGCCCGCGGTAGCTCATGCCCGAGAAGGCGGGCACCTGCCCGGCCAGACCCGCGAAGACCTGCTCGGCCCGGCCGGCCGAGAAGGCGGGATCGGTGCCCACGAGCGCGCGCCCGATCCGACCGAGGATGCTCCAGTCCGCCATCGCCTCGCCGAGCGGCTCGGTCACCGTGCGGAAGCGCTGCACGCGCCCCTGGAAGTTGGTGAAGGTGCCCTCGCGCTCCACGTAGGCCGCGCTCGGCAGCACCAGGTGCGCGCCCGCGCTGGTCGCGTTCGCGCTCGGCCCCTGGAACACCACCATCTCGGCGCCGGCGAGCGCGGCGGTGACGTCCGCGGCGGGGAATCCCGAGTCGAGCAGGTCGTGCTGGAAGATCCACAGGAGCTTGACCCGGCGCTGGCGCGCGCCGTCCAGGATCGCGCGGGCGTCGCCCTGGCCGAGCCCGATGAGCTCCGCGCCCCGCCGGTTGGGATTCTTGTCCGCGCGGATGAGGAGGTTGTCCTCGTCGCCCGGCACCCGCGGGGGCACCCGGTGGTCGACCCCGGCGACCCCGAGCTGGGCCGCGACGCGCTGGAGCGCGAACAGGTCCTCGTTCGACATCTGGGGCGAGGCGAGGATGCCGATCTCCTCGGGCCGGTACCGCTTGAGGGCCTCGGCCAGCGCCGCGATCGCCTCGTCCCAGCCGAGCGCCACGTCCCGGCCCTCGGCCCGCCGGCTGGGGACGAGGAGACGGGTGTCGTCGTCGATCCAGCGGAAGCCGTAGCGGCCCTCGTCGCAGATCCACCACTGGTTGACGTCGGGATTGTGGCGCGGCTTGATGCGCGCGATGCGCCGCCCGTGGTTGTGGTGGGGGCGCCGCCGGTTCGTGTGCACCTCGATGTTGCACCCCCGCGCGCACCCGTTGCAGATCGAGCGGGCGGTGTCGAGGTACCAGACCCGCACCTGGAAGCGGAAGTCGCGGTCGGTCAGCGCG
>DASZJM010000620.1:0-17226 GCA_035948165.1 Candidatus Methylomirabilota bacterium | reverse complement strand
CGCCCCGCTCCGGCGCCCGCCCCGCCGGCTCCTCGCCGCGCACCCGGGCCCCGAAGATCCGTCCGAGCGACGCCTCGAGGGTCGGCTCCATCGCGATCTGGTTGCCGTAGGCCACCACCACCCGTCGCAGCTCGGGCAGCGCCCCCTGCTCTGCCGAGGCCAGGTAGAGGGGCTGCACGTAGAGGAGCGACTGGTCGATCGGGATGGCGAGCAGGTTGCCGCTCAGCACCCGCGAGCCTTGCTGGTTCCAGAGCGAGATCTGCTGGGAGATGATCGGGTCCTGGCTGATGCGGGCGTGGATGTTGCGCGGGCCGAACACCAGCTTCTGCTTGGGGAAGTTGTAGGCGATGATGCCGCCGTAGAAGGGCGGGTCCATGCGCGCCACCATCAGGGCGATCATGTTGTCACGTCCGCTCGGGTTGAAGCCCGACAGGAGCACGAACTCCTCCTTGGCCTCCCCGGGCAGCCGCATCACCGTGAAGTAGGGCTCCATCTCCCGCTCCCGGCCATCTTGGGGCAGGCGCGGCAGCACCCATAAATCTTCCTTGTTGTAGAAGACCTGCGGGTCCTGCATGTGGTAGGTCGCGTACATCCGCGCCTGCACCGTGAAGAGATCCTCCGGATAGCGGATGTGGAGCTGGAGATCCTTGGGCATCTCGGCGAGCGGCTTCAATAGCCCCGGGAAGGCCTTGGCGTAGGTGAGAACGATGGGATCGGTCGGATCCGCGATGTAGTAGCTCACCGTGCCGTGGTAGGCGTCCACGACCGCCTTCACCGAGTTGCGGATGTAGTTGAAGCCCCGCACCGGGGTCGCGTACGGATAGCGATCGCTCGTGGTGTAGCCGTCGATCATCCAGACCAGCCGCCCGTCGGCCCCGATCACGAGGTAGGGGTCGCGGTCGAAGCGCAGGAACGGGGTCGCCTCCTGGACCCGGACCGCGATGTCGCGGTACATCATCACGCGGCTCTCCGGGGAGATGTTGTCGTTCAGCAGGATGGTGAGCGACCCGAAGCGCGCCGCGAACGCGGCCTTGCGCAGGATCGAGTCCAGCGGGATGCCACCCCGGCCGTCGTAGTGCGCGTAGACGTTCTGGTCCCCGGAGGGATAGTCGAGCTCCTGGGCGCGGGTGCGCACGAAGACGTACTCGGCGCCGGGCTCGGTGGTCCCGACCTCCCCGTAGTAGATCTCCGGCCGGGTGACCTTGGGCAGGCCGTTGCCCGCGGGCGGAATGTCCTTGATGAAGAACTCGGGCAGCCCCTCCGGGGTGATCCGGTTCACCGGCCCCGCCACCAGCCCGTAGCCGTGGGTGTAGTTGAGGTGCTGGTTGATCCACTCCCGGCTCGGCAGGTCGCGGTAGGAGAGCTCGCGGGCCGAGAGCATGACCTGGCGATACTCACCGTTCACGGTGTAGCGCCCGACGTCGACGTCCCGGAACTTGTAGTAGGTCCGGATCTCCTGCAGCTTGCCGTAGGTGGTGAGGAGCGGTCGGTGGTCCCACAGGCGGATGTTCTTGATCGTGAGGTTGTTGCGCTCGAGCGCGGCGGGGGTGAGGTTGTCCTCGGCCGCGAAGCTCTTCTCCTCCACTCGATCGAGGGCGTAGGCCCGCCGAGTCATCCGGATGTTGTGCTGGATGTACGGCCGCTCGAAGTCGAGCTCGTTGGGCTTGACCCGGTAGGTCTGCAGCAGCGCGGGCGCCAGGCCCAGGCCCGCGATCCACAGCACCACCAGCACCACGAGGCCCGCCACCAGGAAGCGCCAGCCCGGCCGGAACATCTGGAACACGCAGGCGGCCGCGCACAGGGCGGCCAGCACCACCAGCCACTGCAGCACCGGCAGCGAGGCGTGCACGTCGGTGTACGAGGCGCCGAACACGAGCCCGCGCGGCGAGTAGAGCAGGTCGAAGCGGTCCAGCCAGAAGCCCACCCCGCGCATCAGCAGCAGCAGGGCGGCCAGCCCGAGCAGATGGGTGCGCGCACCCGCGGCGAGGCGCGGCCCGCGCGCGGTGAGCACGAGGCTCCGCTGGAGCACGTAGACCGCCGCGACCAGGACGAGGGTGCCCGCCACCAGCGCGGTGCCCCACCCGTGGAGCATCCGCCAGAACGGGAGCACGAAGAAGTAGAACCCGAGGTCGCGCTGAAAGAGCGGATCGGTCTGGCCGAACGCGGTGCGGTTGACGTACTCGAGGACGGTCGGCCACGAGGCGGTGGCGCGCGCGCCCGCGAAGATCGCGATCACCCCGATCACCGGGAGCAGGAGCCGGCGCACCAGCGGCTCGAGGATCGCGCGGCCCGGCAGCCCGAGCTGATCCTCCAGCTCCCAGAGCACGTCGGGCGGGGCGGTCCGGGCCGCCACCGAGAGATTGACGAACAGGAAGACGAAGACCGCGAGGCCCAGGCCCAGGAAGAGCTGCCCGCTCACCGCCAGCCGCGTGGTGAAGACGGTGGTGAAGCCGACCTCCTGGAACCAGAGCCAGTCGGTGTAGAGCGGGACCGCCTGGCCCACCACGATCAGGACGACCAGGCCCAGGAGGATCCAGAGCCCGGCGCGCGAGCGCCGCAGGGGGATGACTCGACCGCCGGGAGACATCTGGGCCACGCGCTCCGTCCTTACGTCCGGCGCGTCCGGCCGGCCACGGCCCGCACGCGCTCGGTGTCGTCGTGGTCAGTCATGGGCACCGGATCGTGCGAACGCCCCGCGCCCGACCCTCGGGCCACGGGGCGTGGCTTCACCGGCGGCCGGCGTCAGACGCCGGCGTCGTCGCGAAGGTCCTTGACCCGGTTCGTGCGCTCCCACGTGAACTCGGGCTCGCTGCGCCCGAAGTGCCCGTAGGCCGCCGTCTTCCGGTAGAACGGTCGCCGCAGGTCCAGGTACTTGATGATGCCGATGGGCGTGAAGTCGAAGTGCCGGCGGATCATCTGCTCGAGCTTGGCGTTCGGCACCTTCCCGGTCCCGAAGGTCTCGACCATGATCGAGACCGGATCGGCCACCCCGATCGCGTAGGCCACCTGCACCTGCGCCCGCTCGGCCAGGCCCGCGGCCACCACGTTCTTGGCCACGTGGCGGGCCATGTAGCAGGCCGACCGGTCGACCTTCGTCGGGTCCTTGCCGGAGAACGCGCCGCCCCCGTGGGGGCAGGAGCCGCCGTAGGTGTCGACGATGATCTTCCGCCCGGTGAGCCCGGTGTCGCCCATGGGCCCGCCGGTCACGAAGCGGCCGGTGGGGTTGATGTGGTAGGTGATCCGGTTGGGGTCGATCAGGTGGCGGGGGATGGTCGGCAGCACCACGTGCTCGATCATGTCCTCGCGGATCTTGGAGAGGCCGGTCTCCGGCCCGTGCTGGGTCGAGATGACCACCGTCTCCACCGACACCGGCTTGCCGTCCACGTAGCGGACGCTGACCTGGCTCTTGCCGTCCGGCCGCAGGTACGGCAGCTGCCCGCTCTTGCGCACCTGGGTGAGCCGCAGGCAGAGCTTGTGGGCCAGGGTGATCGGCAGCGGCATCAGCTCCTCGGTCTCGGTGCACGCGTAGCCAAACATGAGGCCCTGGTCGCCCGCCCCCTGCTTGTCGACGCCCATCGCGATGTCGCCGGACTGCTCGTCGATCGCGGTGATGACACCGCACGTCTCGTGGTCGAAGCCGAACTTGGCGCGGGTGTACCCGACCTCGCGGATGGTCTCGCGCGCCACCTTCGGGATGTCCACGTAGCAGGAGGTGGTGATCTCGCCGGCCACCACCACGAGGCCGGTGGTGAGGAGGGTCTCGCACGCGACGCGCCCGGTCGGATCCTGGGCCAGGATCGCGTCGAGGACGGAATCGGAGATCTGGTCGGCGATCTTGTCCGGATGCCCTTCGGTCACCGACTCCGAGGTGAACAGGTACTCCTCACGGGCCATGCCTGATTACCCTCCGCGCTTCGTCTGGGATCGACTGCGAATACGTGACAGTAGCATGCCCCTCCCGCACCCTCAAGTGGGAGCTCCGGTCTCGGGCGCGCCCGCCGCCATCTCCCCGACGTGCACGCGGAGCGAGACCGCCCACGTCTCGCCGGGGCGCAGGCGCACCGGCCAGGCCACCAGCAGGGCGGCCCCCTGGTAGATGCGCTCGAAGCCGCTCTCGGAGAGCGAGACCGTCTCCACCGGGGCCCACGCGACCTCGGCCGGCGCGGAGAAGCTCAGGGCGACCTCGCCGCCCAGCCACTCGTCCACCATGGTGAGCCCGTGCGCGCCCTCCAGGCGGCCGCGGCTGCCGAGCGACGGGCGCCCGGCCACCCGGAAGTAGCGACCGGGGGCGTCGCCCGCGCTGAGGGTGAGATTGCACTGCACCGCCCAGCGCGCGTCGAGCGGCTCCTCCCCCTCCCAGCGCAGGCGGTAGCCGGCGGTGACCGCGGGATCGTCCGCCGCGACGATGAGCGACTTCTGCAGGGCCAGCGGCCGGCCGTCCGGGCGCAGCAGCGAGCAGAGCACCGCCACCTCGCGGGGCGAGGCCTTCACCTCGTGCTCGAGCGGGCGCTCGCCCACCGCCATCCACGCCGCGTCCCACGGATCGAGCGGGTCGAGCGGCTCCCGCCCCTCCGCGGCCGGGAACAGGCCGTCGAGGAGCGCGGCGCGGCGGAAACGATCGTAGCGGAGCAGCGCGGTCAGCCCCGCCTCCTTGACCTCGGGGACGGAGTGGATCGTCCTCACCTCGTCGGGCCGGCCCTCCCGCGGCCGCTCCGCCACCTGGCGGTGATACGGCTCGGGCCGCCGGGTCAGCACGTCGGCCACGTCCACCTCGCCGCCCGTCCAGGTGAGCTCGGTCAGCGAGCCGCCGCGGGCGGGGCGCAGCACCACCCCGAAGGCGCGGGTGCGGACGATCACCTCGGGCTGCCCGTCGCCGTCGACGTCGGCGCGCGTCCACTCGATGCCGATCGGCTTGCCCGCGCCCTCGAGGCTGCGCTCGCAGCCGATCAGGGCCGACTTGACCGCGCGGCGCAGGTGCGGCAGGTAGCAGCCGCCGAACACCCCGTGCCAGTAGGCGTCGTTGGCCTGGCCCTGCCACAGCCGCTCGCGGGCGGCGAGGAAGCGCGGATCGCGCGGCCGTGCCACGAGGCCCTCGTGCACCCGCCGCGAGAGGCGCAGCATCTTCCAGTAGGCGTCGCCGACCTCGGGGTACTTGAGCAGGAAGTTCCGGAAGAAGCCGCCCCGCAGGAGCCGCGCGAGGCGCTCGCCGTCGGGCAGATCGTGGAGCTGGTGCCGCGCCGCCTCGAGCTCCGCCGCCGCCGCGGGAGGCAGCGCCCACTCCCCCATCTCGGTGTAGGCCGCGGTAGGAAGATAGACGCGGCCGGCGGGCGGGCGCGCGTCGAGGTAGTGCGAGAACGTGGAGACGTGCAGCCACGGGGCCGCGCGCAGCGCGTCCAGGAAGCGCTCCAGCCAGCGCTCAGCGTACACGAGGCGGTCGGTGCCGGGCCACACCCCGAACTTCTCGCCGTCGTCCACCAGGGTGACCGCCCCCGCCCCGCGCCGGCCCTCGAGGTAGCGGAGGCTCTCGCCCGGGTCCGAGAACGGCATCAGGTAGCGCAGGCGCTGGTTGATCGGGAACACCGCCACCGAGGCGCCCTGCTCCTCGGTCAGGTAGTAGCCGCCGAGGCTCTCGGGGTCGAGCCCGGCGAGGGCGAAGTGCGAGTCGTCGACGAGCACGAACTCCACGCCGGCGTCGCGGAGCACCCGCGGCAGGTGCGGCTCCCAGATCCGCTCGGCCAGCCACATGCCGCGCGGGGTCACGCCCCAGTGCGACTTCAGGAAGTGGGCGAGGGCCTGGATCTGCCCCACCTTGTCCCAGTCGGGCAGCAGGGCCAGGATCGGCTCGTAGAAGCCGCCCCCGAGTAGCTCGACGCGCCCGTCGGCGGCCAGGCGTCCGAGCAGGTCGAAGGTCGGACGCGCCCGCGCCTTGAGGGCCTCGAGCAGGCCCCCCGAGCAGTGCACGGTCAGGGGCAGGCCCGCGCCGACGCGCTCCAGGGTCTCGAGGAAGGGATGGTAGGCGCGGACGACCGCGTCGTCGACGACCGAGTCGAAGTTGCCGACCGGCTGGTGGTTGTGGATGCCGAGCAGGAAGTGGAGCCGGTCGTCACTCACGGTCCAGGTCCCGGTGCCTGACGATCGGACTCAGGCCGAGACCGGTCAGGAAGGAGCGGAGCGACTCCACCAGCATCACCGAGCGATGCCGCCCGCCGGTGCACCCGATGGCCACCGTGAGGTAGGCCTTGCCCTCGCGCTCGTAGAGCGGGAGGAGGAACTTCAGCAGCCCCTCCAGCCGCGAGAGCAGCTCCCGGCTCTCCGAGAACGACATCACGAACTCCTCCACGGCGGGATCGCGGCCGTCGAGGGCGCGCAGCCGATCGACGAAGTGGGGATTGGGCAGGAACCGGACGTCGAAGACCAGGTCGGCGTCGTAAGGCATGCCGTGCTTGAAGCCGAAGGAGACCAGCGACACGGTGAGCCCGCCCTTGGCCGCCTGGGGCCCGAAGGAGTGCACCATCTGGTCCTTGAGCTGGTGCACGGTCAGCGAGGTGGTGTCGATCACCCGGTTGGCGATCTCGCGCAGGTGGGCCAGGGTGGCGCGCTCGGCCCGGATCCCGTCGATCACGTTGCCCTCCCCCGCGAGGGGGTGGCGGCGGCGCGTCTCGTGGTACCGGCGCACCAGGGTCTCGTCGGAGGCCTCCAGGAAGAGCACGTCGACCCGGTGGCCGCGGGCCCGCAGCTCCTGGATCGTCTCCACCATGTTGACCAGGTACTCCCCTTCCCGCACGTCGACGCCGAGGGCGATGGCCTTGATGCCGCGGCTCGAGTTCGCGCAGAGCTCCGCGAACGTGGGGATGAGGGTGGTGGGCAGGTTGTCGACGCAGAAGTAACCCAGATCCTCGAGGCACTTGATCGCGTAGCTCTTCCCCGCTCCGGAGAGGCCGGTGATGATGACGAACCGGATCGGCTCGGTGCCGATATCGCTCACGCGGAACTCACGGGCGGGCCGGACGGCGGGGACGGCGCTTGGTCGTCTCGCGCACCTGGCGGCGCAGGGCCAGCACCGCCCGGTCCACCGCGAGGGCCAGGTCGGGCGCGGTCTCGCGGCTGCGGAAGGCGCGGGAGCGGGACACCAGGGTGAGGGCGGCGGTGCGCCGATGCTTCTCGCGGGACAGGATCGCGCGGGTGGCGACCACCGCGGGCAACATCGGCTCGAGCTTGGCGAGCTTGCGGGTCAGCTCGTCCTTGTAGGTCCGGGACACGGTCATCCCGCGGGTGCTGATGATCACCTGCATGGGAGACGACCTCAGCGCTTCTTGGACTGCAGCCGCCGTTGGTGAGACGGCAGGATGCCCAGCTCCTCCCGGTACTTGGCCACCGTGCGTCGGGCGATGGTCAGGCCCTGGCCCTGGAGCGCCTGGGCGATCTCCTGATCGGAGAGCGGCTTGCCGTTGTCCTCGCCGCTCACCATGTCCCGGATCGTCTTCTTCACCGACACCGAGGAGACCATCGACCCGTTCTCCGAGGCGATGCCGCTGTGGAAGAAGAACTTCAGCTCGAAGAGCCCCTGGGGCGTCTGCACGTACTTGTTGGTGGTGACCCGGCTGATGGTCGACTCGTGCATGCTGATGTCGTCGCCCACGTCGCGCAGGGCGAGCGGCCGCAGGTAGGGCAGCCCCTTGTCGAGGAAGTCGCGCTGGAAGTTCACCAGGCTCTGGGCGACCTTGCGGAGGGTGCGCTGACGCTGCTCCACGCTCTTGATCAGCCACACCGCGCTGCGCAGCTTCTGCTCCACATACTGCTTGGCCTCGTCCCCCGAGCGGCGCAGCAGCGAGCGGTAGAGCGAGTTGACCCGCAGGCGCGGGATGCCCTCCTCGTTCAGGATCACCACGTAGTCCTCGCCCACCTTCTGGATGGTGACGTCGGGCACCACGTAGCGCGAGTCGTTGGTGGAGAACCGCCGCCCCGGCTTGGGCTCGAGGCTCTGGATCTCCTCGATCGACTCCATCACCCGCTCGAGCGGCAGCTTCAGGACCCGGGCGATCTCCGGATAGCGCCGGCGCTCGAGGTCCTCGAAGTGCTTCTCCACGATCTCGACCGAGACCGGATCGGGCTCCGCGTCCGCGGTGAGCTGCAGCAGCAGGCACTCCTGCACGCTGCGGGCCGCGACCCCGGGCGGATCGAAGGCCTGGATGCGCGCGAGCGCTCCCTCCACCGCCTCCGCCGCGCAGCCCATCCCCGCCGCGATCTCGCCCACGTCGGCGCGGAGGTAGCCGTCCTCGTCGAGGTTGCCGATGATGGCCTCCCCGATGCGCAGCAGGTCCTTGTCGTCGGAGCTGAGGCGGAGCTGCTCCATCAGGTGCTCGGTCAGCGAGGTGTCGCTCCGCCCCAGGTTCTCGAAGGGCAGCTCGTCGCGCTCCTCCATCGACACCGGGGTGCGCTCGTCGCCGTGGTCGTCGAAGATCGCGGAGGAGAGGTCGAAGGGCAGGTCGTCGGCGCGCTCCCCGTCCACCGAGGAGGTCTCCTTGGACGGCTGCTCCGGCGCCTCGGGGGCGGGCGGCGCCTCCGCCGGCGTGGGCGACTCCGCGGAAGCGGCGGGGGCCTCCGCGGTCTCGCTGTTCTCCACCGGGATCTCTTCGAGGAGTGGGTTCTCCTCCAGCTCCTTGCGCACCACCTGCTCCAGCTCGAGGGTCGAGAGCTGGAGGAGCTGGATCGCCTGCTGCAGCAGCGGGGTCATGACGACCCGCTGGCTCATCCGCTGTACGAGTTTCATAGCGAGAACTTCTCGCCCAGGTAGATCTCCCGGGCCTTGGAGTTGTTGGCGAGCTCGGTGGCGGTGCCGGAGGCGAGGATGCGGCCGTCGTAGAGGATGTAGGCGCGGTCGGTGATCGCGAGGGTCTCCCGGACGTTGTGGTCGGTGATCAGCACCCCGATCCCGCGCTCCTTCAGCCGGGCCACGATCTCCTGGATGTCGCCGATCGCGATGGGATCGATGCCGGTGAACGGCTCGTCGAGGAGCAGGTAGCGGGGGTTGGTCACGAGGGCCCGCGTGATCTCGAGCCGCCGCCGCTCGCCGCCCGAGAGGGTGAAGGCCTTGTGGCGCGCCAGCCGGGTGAGGTCGAGCTCGGCGAGCAGCTCGCCCAGGCGGGTCATGCGCTCGTGGTGGGACAGGTCGAGGGTCTCCAGGATCGCGAGCAGGTTCTCCTCGACGGTCAGCTTGCGGAAGACCGAGGACTCCTGCGGGAGATAGCCCATCCCGAGCCGGCAGCGCTTGTACATCGGCAGCTCGGTCACGTCCTCGCCCTCGAGGAAGATCCGGCCGCCGTCCGGCCGCAGCAGGCCCACGATCATGTAGAACGACGTGGTCTTTCCCGCCCCGTTGGGCCCGAGGAGCCCCACCACTTCGCCGGGATGGATGTCCAGGCTCACGCGGTTGACCACCACGCGGCTGCGGAACCGCTTGCGCAGGCCCTGGGCGATCAGACCTTCCACGGACGCCTCACGAGCATTGTCCCGCGACCGGCTTGGGGCGGGCGGCCGCCTCGTCCTGGGACTTGGGGTAGAAGACCGCCTTCACGCGCTCCTGCTGGCCCCCCTCGACCACGCTGCGGTCCTCGGCGAGGAAGATCGTGATTCGCTCGCCGGTCACCACGTTGTCGTCGCGCCACACCCGCGCGTTGCCGATCAGCACCACCCGCTGCTCGGCGTCGTAGTACTCGGCGCGCTTCGCGGTCCCGCTGCGGCAGTCGCGGGTGATGATGCGCACGTTGCCGGTGGAGATGGTGCGCACGATGCGGTCGCCCTTGTCGTCGAGGTAGACCTCCATCCGGTCGGCCCACTGGGTGGAGCTGTTCTGGGTGGCCACCACGTTGCCGGTGAACACCACCAGGCCTTCCTTCTGGATGTTCTCGAGCTGGTCCGCGTCGACGGTGACCGGCGCGTTGCGGCCGTCGGCGGCCCCGTCCGGGCGCGGCGCGGGCGCGGTCGACGAGGGGCGCGCCGGGCGCGGCCGCGGGGTCGCGGACTGGGCCCACGCCGGAGCGGCCAGGCTCACCGCGGCCCAGACGGCGAGCGCGCCGACCACGAGCCGTCGGGTCACGAGCCCCCGCTCGGCACCGGGCTCCCGGGGACGCCGGTGCCCTTCTTGAACGTCGCGCGCACGCGGCCCTTGATGCTGCTGACCTCCTCGGCCACCTTCGACTCGAAGCCGGTGCCGTACACCACCGCGCCGGAGCGATAGATCACCACCGGATCCTCGGTCCACGCGCGCTGGCCCTCGGCGTCCCAGCGGAGCTTGTCGGTCTCGAGTCTGAGCCCGTCGCTCGAGATCAGCACCACGTTGCCGCGAAGCTCCACGTCCTTGGTCTCCTGGTTCAGATCGCCCTCGTCGCCGGTGACCGTCCACGACCGCGACGCCTGATTACCCTTGGGCGGCTGGTCCACCTTGACGGTCACCTTCTTCATCGTCGTCTTGTTCTGCTCCTCGAACGTCTCGGAGTACTCCGCGTCGAGCTGCCACCGGGAGCCGTCCCGGCCTTGCTCTTGCAAGTGGACCTGCTTCAGCCGGTAGTCGGCGTTCGTCGTGGCCGGCTCGGTGGGAAGCTTCCGGGGCGCCCGCGCGCGGTGCACGAGCACACCCACCACCACGGATAGGAATACCACGACCAGCGTCAGGATAATGAACGGTGCCTTCCGCATAGCAATCTCCGTGCCACGCTAGCACAAGACCTAGAGCCGAGGCAATGGAAGAAGCGGCCTAGCGAACGGTCAGCGTGGTGGCCAAGCCCGGCGGGCCTTTAGGAGCATCTCCACCGCCTCCCGCACCGCCCCGTCGCCGCCCCGGCGGCGGGCCACCCAGTCCGCCGCACGCTTCACCTCGGCGACCGCGTTGGCGGGGGCGAGCGCGAGCCCGGCGCGCGCCATGGCGGCCAGATCCGGGAGGTCGTCCCCCATCACTGCCACCTCGGCGGCCCGCAGGCCGAGCCGCGCGCAGAGCGCGGTCAGCGCGCTCCCCTTGTCGGCCACGCCCTGGTGCACCTCGGAGACGCCGAGCTCGGTCATGCGGCGGGTCACCGCGGCGGACGCGCGCGAGGAGAGCACCGCGACCTGCAGACCCGCCTTGCGCGCGGCCACCACGGCCAGGCCGTCGTGGACGTGGAAGCGCTTGGTCTCCTCGCCGGAAGCGCCGTAGACGAGGCCTCCGTCGGTCAGCACGCCGTCGACGTCGAGGACCAGGAGGCGGATGCGCGCGGCGCGGGGAGCGGCGGTCACACGATCTTGGCGAGCAGGATGTCGTGCAGGCGGATCACTCCGGCCGGGCGGCCCGCCGCGTCGGTGATCACGAGGCTCGTGATCCGCCCCTCCATGAGCGCGAGGGCGCGGGTGGCGAGCTCCTCGGCCCCGATCACCTTCGGGTCGCGCGTCATGCACTCCCCCGCGCGCCGCTCCAGCAGGGTGCTCCCGTGGGCAAGCTGCTGGCGGCGCAGGTCGCCGTCCGTGAGGACACCCACCAGCCGGCCCCGCTCGTCCACCACCGTGGTGATGCCGAACCCCTTGCCGGTCATCTCCTCGATGGCCTCCTTCATCGTCGCCTGCTCGGAGACCACCGGGACCGCGGGGCCGGTATGCATGAGATCGCCCACCTTGAAGAGCGACTTCCAGCCGAGGCTGCCGCGCGGATGCAGCGCCGCGTAATCCTCCGGGCGCAGGCCGCGCAGGTCGAGCAGCGCCATCGCGAGGGCGTCACCCATCGCGAGCGCGGCGGTCGTGCTCGAGGTCGGGGCGAGGTTCATCGGACACGCTTCCTCCGCGACCCCCACGTCGATCACGATGTCGGCCTGGCGCGCGAGCGTGGAGGTGGGCGCCCCGGTGAGCAGCACGAGCGGGATGCCGAGGCGCTTGAGCGCGGGCAGCAGGGCGAGCACCTCGTCGGTCTCCCCGAAGTTGGAGAGCGCCACCACCACGTCCTCGCGCGCCACCATCCCGAGGTCGCCGTGCACGCCCTCGGCGGGGTGGAGGAAGTAGGCGGGCGTGCCGGTGCTCGCGAGCGTCGCGGCGATCTTGCGGCCGATGAGGCCCGACTTGCCCATGCCGGTGACGATCACCCGCCCGCGGCAGCGGTGCAGCGCGGCCACCGCGTCCACGAAGCGGTCGTCGACCCGCGCGCAGAGGGCGAGCACGCTCTCGCCCTCGAGGCGCAGCACCCGCTCGCCGAGCTCCCGGACGCGGGCGCGATCCATCAGGCCCGCCCCGGGCCGGCCGCGATCGAGCGGATCTCGTCGAGGAGACGCGGCAGGTCGTCGAGCCGCAGCATGTTGGGCCCGTCCGAGAGGGGGCGCCCGTCGTCGAGGGTGCGGTCGGGATCCTCGTGGATCTCCATGAAGAGCCCGTCCACCCCCACCGCCACCGCGGCGCGGGCGAGGGCCTGCACGTACTGGCGCTCGCCGCCCGAGCGGTCCCCCTGCCCGCCCGGCAGCTGCACCGAGTGGGTCGCGTCGAAAATCACCGGGTAGCCGAAGCTCCGCATGATCGGCAGGCCGCGGAAGTCGACCACTAAGTTGTTATAGCCAAAACTGGTGCCGCGCTCGGTCAGCAGGAGGTCCTCGGTGCCGGAGGCGCGCACCTTCTCGACCACGTTGGCCATGTCGCGCGGGGCCAGGAACTGGCCCTTCTTCACGTTGACCGGGCGGCCGCTCCGCGCGCACGCCACGATGAGATCGGTCTGCCGGCAGAGGAACGCGGGCACCTGCAGCACGTCGAGCACCGCGGCGGCGGGCGCCACCTCCGCGACGGCGTGCACGTCGGACAGCACCGCGAGCCCGGTCTCGTCCTTCACCTTCTGCAAGATGCGCAGCCCCTCGACCAGCCCGGGTCCCCGATAGCCGTGGAGCGAGGAGCGGTTGGCCTTGTCGTACGACGACTTGTAGATGAACGGCACCCCCGCCGCCGCGGTCACGCGCTGGAGCCGCTCGGCCATCATCAGCGCGTGCTTCTCGTTCTCGATGGCGCACGGCCCTCCGATGAGGGCCAGGGGCGCGCCGCCGCCGACGGTGACCGCGCCGATGGAGACCGCGCGCGTCCCGCTCACGCACCCCCCTGGTGGTCGAGCGCGGCCTTGATGAAGGCGGCGAAGAGTGGGTGCGGCTCCCAGGGCCGGGAGCGGAACTCGGGATGGAACTGCCCGGCCACGAACCACGGGTGATCGGGCAGCTCGATGATCTCGACGAGCTGTTTCTCGGCCCAGATGCCGGAGATGCGGAGGCCGTTCTTCTCGAGCCGGCCGAGGTAGTCGTTGTTGACCTCGTAGCGGTGCCGGTGACGCTCCTCGATGAGCCCCTGCCCGTACGCCCGCGAGGCGACGGTGCCCTCGCTCAGCAGGACCGGGTAGAGCCCGAGCCGCATGGTGCCGCCCTTGTCCTGGATGTGACGCTGCTCGGGCAGGAGATCGATCACGTTGTGGGCCGGGCTCGGATTGAACTCGGTGGAGTTGGCCCCCTCGAGGCCGCACACGTGCCGCGCGTACTCGATGACCGCGCACTGCATGCCGAGGCAGATCCCGAAGTAGGGCACGCGCTGCTCGCGCGCGTAGCGGATCGCCTGGATCTTTCCCTCGATGCCGCGGTCCCCGAAGCCCCCCGGCACCAGGATTCCGTCGAGCCCGGCCACGTGACCGGCGAGCCCCTCGCGCTCGATGCGCTCGGCGTCGACCCACACCACCTCCACCGCGGCCTCGTGGGCGATGCCGCCGTGGGAGAGCGCCTCGTAGAGACTCTTGTAGGCGTCCTTCACCTCGATGTACTTGCCCACCACCCCGATGCGGCAGCGCCGGCGCGGCGCCTTCACCCGGCGCACGATCTCCTCCCAGCGGGAGAGATCGATCGGCCGCGCGGGAAGCCCGAGCAGCTTCACGATGGACTCGTCGAGCCCCTGGTCGTGGAACGCGAGCGGCACCTCGTAGATCGTGTCCACGTCCCGGGCCGCGATCACCGCCTCCTCCTCCACGTCGCAGAACAGCGCGATCTTGGACTTGGTGGAGGGCGTGAGCGGATGGTCCTTGGCGGTCCGGCACAGGAGCACGTCGGGCTGGATACCGATGGCCCGCAGCTCCTTGACCGAGTGCTGGGTGGCCTTGGTCTTGAGCTCCTGCGCGGCCTGGATGAACGGCACCAGGGTGAGGTGCACGTAGATGACGTTGTCCTTGCCCACGTCCTTCTTGAACTGGCGCACCGCCTCGAGGAAGGGCAGGCCCTCGATGTCACCCACGGTGCCCCCGATCTCGATGATCACCACGTCCACGCCCGCGGCCACCTTCCGCACCGCGGCCTTGATCTGGTCGGTGATGTGGGGGATGACCTGGACGGTGCGGCCGAGGTAGTCGCCGCGGCGCTCCTTCTCGATCACGGTCCCGTAGACCTTGCCGGTGGTGATGTTGTTGTCCCGGGTCATGCGCGAGGAGGTGAAGCGCTCGTAGTGGCCGAGATCGAGGTCGGTCTCGCCGCCGTCGTCGGTGACGTAGACCTCGCCGTGCTGGTACGGGCTCATGGTCCCCGCATCCACGTTGATGTAGGGGTCCATCTTCTGGAGCGTGACCCGGAAGCCGCGCGCCTCGAGCAGGGATCCGATCGACGCCGCCGCGAGCCCCTTGCCCAGCGAGGACACCACGCCGCCCGTCACGAAGATGAATCTGGTCGTCACCTCACGCCTCCTTTCCCGATGTGAGCCATTCTTTCACGAGTTCCCGCTCCTCGGCCACCGAGCCCGCCGCGCCGTCGAGCCGCCGCCGCCTCAGCATGGCGAGCGCCCGGCCCACCTGCGGGCCGCGCGGAACGCCGAGCGCGAGGAGGTCGCCGCCCCCGAGCCGCGGATGCACCGCGCGCCCCTCCGCCAGGTACCACTCGATCCGCCGTCGGGCGCGCGGCGTCCCGCGGAGCCAGGCCGAGAGCGCGGCGGTGGGCGGCGCGAGGCGGAGCGCCTCGTCCACCGCGCTCGGGCGGAGCCGCGGCGTGGCCAGGCGACGGGCGAGCGGACCGACCAGGGCGCCCACCTCGAGGTTGGCCCGCGGCTCACCGGTGAGCGCGAGGCGATCGAGGCAGCGGGCCACCGCGGGCGCGGGCGTGTCGGCCAGGAGCGCCAGCATGAAGAGCTCGGCCGGATCGACCGCGACCCCGGCTCCCTTCGCCCAGCGTGCGAGGCGCTCGGAATCGGCAAGTCGACCGATCCTGACTTTGCATACGCCAAAGAGCGTTATGGCTCTCCACCTCACGAGATGCTCGAATGCCTGTCGGGCGTGCGGCTCGCCGGCGGCCAGCTCGATCTCGCGCCAGAGGCGCTGGCCGGAGAGGGCCAGGTACGACCGCCGGGTCACCGCGAGCCCGAGCGCGGCGCGGGTCGCCCCGTCGGGCCGCAGGCCGAGCCGGGCGGCGTAGCGGGCGGCGCGGAAGATCCGGGTGGGATCCTCGACGAAGGCGAGCGGGCGGAGCACGCGGAGGCGGCGCGCGCGGGCGTCGCGCTGCCCGCCCAGCGGGTCGACGAGGCGGCCGAAGCGATCCGGAGCCAGGGCCATGGCCATCGCGTTGACCGAGAAGTCCCGCCGGCGAAGATCCTCGAGGAGGCCGGCGGACGACACGTCGGGCAGCGCGCCGGCTCCCGCATAGTGCTCTCGCCGGGCCGAGGCCACGTCCACGCGCCCGAGCGTGGCGCCGTCCGCGCCCGCGGGCGCGCGGCCGCCCTCGATCGACGCGGTGCCGAACCCCGCGTGCACGAGCACCGTCCCGCCCGTCTCCTCGGCGAGGCGCCGCGCGAAGGCGATGCCGTCGCCCTCCACGACCAGGTCCACGTCGGGTGCCTCGCCCCCCAGCACCAGGTCCCGCACGACGCCGCCCACCGCGTGGACCGGCGCGCCCATCCCCTCGCCGATCTTCCCGGCGGAGCGGAGGAGCCACCCGCGCGCCTCCCCCTGCCGGTCCGCGGCCCGCTCGAGCCGCGACAGCAGCGACGACTCCGGCGGCGCGAGCTCGGCCGCCTCCCCGTCCACCGCGCCGACGATCCGCCCCGCGCGGCGCAGGAGGACCAGCGAGGCGCCCGCCAGGAGGCAACGGCGCGCCTCGGTCTCCGAGGCCTCCGCGGGCAGCACCGGCAGCGCGCGCCACGCCACCTCGCGGACCGGGCGCGTCCCGAGGCCCCACTCCACCGCGCGGGCCAGCTCCCCGACCCGCACCGCCTGGCCGGGCCCGGTGATCACGACCCGCGCATCGGCGACCCGCGCGCGGTCGAGCGCGCGCGCCACGCGCGTCGCCCCCGGGCACGCCAGCACGCGCGCGTCGGCCAGCGCGATCGCCCCGGGCTCCGCCTGCGGGTACACGTGTCCGGCCCGCGCCATGTCAGCCCGCCGCCCGCCGCGCCGCCGCACGCCGGGCGCGCGGGTGGAACTTGCGGTACATGTCGTGGACCACGCTCGACGGCAGGTGCGTGTAGATCTGGGTCGTCGAGATGTCGACGTGGCCGAGCATGGCCTGCACCGAGCGCAGGTCCGCGCCGCGCTCGAGCAGGTGGCTCGCGAACGAGTGGCGCAGGGTGTGCGGCGACACCACCGTCCGGATCCCGGCCCGGCGCGCGGTGCGCCGGATCAGTCCCCAGAGCGCCTGGCGCGACAGGCCGTTGCCCGATCGGTTGAGGAAGAGCGGCGCGCCCTCGCGCCGCACCCGCTTCGGGCGCGCGGTTCCCAGGTAGCGGCGCACCCAGTCCAGCGCCTGCGCGCCCGCGGGCACCAGCCGCTGGCGGTTGCCCTTGCCGGTGACGATCACGTAGCCGGCCGCGAAGTTCACGTCCTCGACCCGGAGCCCGAGCGCCTCCGAGGCCCGCAGCCCGCAGGCGTAGAGCAGCTCGAGCAGCGCGCGGTCACGCAGCCCGTCGGGTCGCTCGGGGTCGGGCGCCTCCACGAGCGCCGCCGCGTCCTCGATCGAGAGCGTGCGCGGCAGCCGGCGCGCCGGCCGCGGGCTGTCGAGGTGCTCGGTCGGATCGCGGGTGATCTTCCGCTCGTCGAGCAGGAAGCGGTAGAGGCCGCGCACCGCCGAGAGGTGCCGCGCCACGCTCCGGCCTCCGAGCCCGCGCCGCCGCAGCCCGCCCAGGTAACGAGAGAGATCGGTGACGCTCACCGCGTCGAGGCCTCGTCGCTCCTGGGCGAGGAAGCGCGCGAACCCGGCGAGATCGCGCCGGTACGCGAGGAGCGTG
>DASZJM010000619.1:0-7148 GCA_035948165.1 Candidatus Methylomirabilota bacterium | reverse complement strand
AGCGTCGACGGCAACTTCTTCTTCTACGACGGCATGTACTGGGTCTACCAGAACGACAACTGGTACTCGAGCTCCTGGTACAACGGCCCGTGGGCGCTGGTCGAACCGGAGATCGTGCCCCCCTTCATTCTCCAGGTGCCGGTCCGGTACTACCGGCGGCCGCCATCCTATTTTCACGGTTGGGCGGCGACCGCTCCGCCGCGCTGGGCCGAGCATTGGGGCCCCGCGTGGGCCGAGAAGCATCAGGGCTGGGACAAGGTGGGTCGCGCTCACGTGCCGCCCGCCGCTCCGGTGCCGACCTATCAGCGCCAGTACAGCGGGAAGCGGTACCCGACCGTGCAGCAGCAGCCCGCGCTCCACGCGCGCAACTACAAGTACCAGCCGCGCGAGCCGGTGGTCCGGCAGCACTACGAGCAGCACGCGGCGGCGCCGCGTGACAACGTGGTACACGGCGGCGAGCGGGGCGAGGAGCACAAGAAATGACGCGGCGGACGGCTAGATGGACGATCGCTCTCGCGCTCACCGGCGCGCTACTGGGGGGATTCGTCCCGGTAGGAGTCGGGCCGGGACCGGGCCGACACTGGCACTACCATCACCATGACTGGCGCTGAGCGCCGCGCGTCCACAGGAGAGATCGATGCCTACCGTTAGGTCTGCGGCACTCGCCGCCGGGCTCACCGCGCTCTGCCTCCTCACCCTCGCGGCGGGGGTCACCGCGCAGGGCGGCCCCGAGGACGTGCAGCAACAGCTCCTGAGCGCGCTGGCCCGAGGGGACGTCAGCGCCGCGCTGGCTCTGTTCACCGACGACGCGGTCATCGATTCGCAGAGCGGCCTGTGTACCGACGCCCCGTGTGTCGGCAAGGCGGCAATCCGGAAGGACCTGGAGCGCGTCGTCGCGGACAAGAGTCGTCGGGTCACGCCGCTCAACACGTACGTCGGCGGCACCGTGCTGGTCACCCGCTTCGAGGCGCGTAGCGCGACCATCCAGGGCGCTGGCGTCGAACGCGTCATTCTCTGGGGCATCCGGGAGATGCGCGACGGCAAGATCGCCGCGCTCAGGTGCTGCCTGCCCGAGCGCAGCGACGCGCAGACCGCCCGCTTCATCGAGTGGGAGGAAGCCCACCCCTCGACCGGCGAATAGCCTTCCGGGGCGCCCTCCTTTGCTAGAATGCCCGCGTGCTTCAAGATCCGGAGCTGGAACGTTTGCTCGGCACCTTGCACGCGCGGAGCGACGAGCAGGTCGCCGCGATCACGAGCTACCACGCACCGCGGGCCCCGGAGGCCCGCCCGCCCACCGCGGACGAGCTCAAGGCCTTTCGTCGTGACAAACTGGTCGCCCTCGACCGCGACAAGGCGCAGCTCTGCTATCAGCTCTGCCGGGCGAGCCAGGCCCGAAGGATCGTCGAGGCCGGCACCTCCTACGGGGTCTCGACGCTCTATCTCGCCGCCGCGGTGCGCGACAACGTGCGCGCCACCGGCGGGCACGGCGTGGTCATCGGGACCGAGTACGAGCCGACGAAGGCGTCGGTCGCGCGAGCGCATTTCGCCCAGGCGGGCCTGAGCGGCTTCATCGATCTCCGGGAAGGCGACCTCCGCGAGACGCTCAAGCAGGTCGAGGGCCCGATCGACTTCATGCTGGTGGATATCTGGATCCCCATGGCGCGCCCGGCGCTGGAGCTGGTCGCCCCCCACCTGCGGCCCGGCGCCATCGTCATCTGCGACAACACGGAGCGGTACCGGACCGAGTACGCCGACTACCTCGCCTTCCTCGAGGATCCCGCCCAGCGATTTCGCACGATGACGTTGCCGTTCGATGGCGGTCTGGAGCTATCGGTCCGCGTCCCGTGACGAGACGGCCCGCGGCTTTACACCGGCGGCAATCTTCGCTACGCTGACCCGGCGGTCGGGGCTCGGCCCCGGGACACTCCCGCTCATCGTCCTCGAGGAGACGCGCTCAATGGTCACCGACGTCCCGATCATCTCCGCCGACTCGCACATCACCGAGCCACCCGACACCTACACCGCCCGGATCGACCCGCGCTTCCGGGACCGCGCCCCCCGGCTCGTGCACGACGCCAAGCGCGGCGATCTCTTCGTCGTCGACGGGATCGACAAGCCGATCCCGATGGGGCTCGTCGCCGCGGCGGGCAAGCCGGCGGAGGAGCTCACGATGTTCGGGGCCCGCTTCGAGGACCTGCATCGGGGCGGCTGGGACCCCGAGGCGCGGCTCGCGGACCAGGCGCGCGACGGGGTCAGCGCCGAAGTGATCTACCCGACGGTCGGCATGATGATCTGCAACCATCCCGACTTCGACTACAAGCAGGCGTGCTTCGACGCCTACAACCTGTGGATCGCCGAGTACTGCGCCACGCATCCCGACCGGCTCCTCGGCATCGGGCAGACCGCGATGCGCTCGGTCGAGGACGGCATCCGCGATCTCCGTCGCATCCGAGAGCTCGGCCTTCGCGGGGTCATGCTGCCGGGGAACCCGGCGGTGGCCGATTACCACGACCCGGTCTACGCGCCCTTCTACGAGGCGGCGATCGACCTCGGGCTGCCGCTTTCTTTCCACATCCTCACGAGCCAGCAGGATACGTTCCGGGTCCGCGGGCCCAAGCTCAACGCGTTCATGTCGATCATCCGGGGCTGCCAGGATCTGGTCGGCACGTTCGTGTTCGGCGGCGTCTTCGAGCGGCATCCTCGTCTGCGCCTGGTCTGCGTCGAGGCCGACGCCGGGTGGGTGCCGCACTTCATGTACCGCATGGACCACGCCTACGACCGGCACCGTTACTGGCTGCCGTCGGGAACGCTCACCAAGATGCCGAGCGAGTACTTCCGCGAGCACGTCTACACGACCTTCCAGGACGACTGGGTCGCCTTCCAGGTGAAGGACCTCTGCAACATCCGCCGCCTGCTCTGGGCCAACGACTTCCCGCACAGCGACTCGACGTGGCCGCGCTCGCAGGAGCTCCTCGCCAAGCACGCGTCCCACCTGAGCCCGGCCGAGCTGCGCCTGATCCTCCACGACAACGTGGCCGAGCTCTACGGCCTGGCGGGAGCCTGAGCGATGGACTTCGATCTCGTCATCCGGGGCGGAACGATCATGGACGGCACGGGCCGTCCGGGCGTGCGCGGCGACGTGGGGATCCGGGACGGCCGCATCGCCACGCTGGGCGAGGTGAAGGGCGCCGCCGCGCAGACGATCGACGCGGGCGGGCTCGTGGTGGCGCCCGGCTTCATCGACATCCACACCCACTACGACGCGCAGGTGATGTGGGACCGGATGCTCACCATATCGCCCTGGCACGGGGTGACCACGGTCGTGATGGGCAACTGCGGCTTCGGCGTTGCGCCCACGCGCCCGGACCATCGCGGGCTCATCATGCGCACGCTCGAGAAGGTCGAGGGCATGAGCCTCGCCGCGCTCGAGGCCGGGCTCGGCGAGCGGTGGCCATTCGAGACCTTCCCCGAGTATCTCGACGCGGTCGAGCGCCGCGGCACCGCCCTGAACGTGGCGGTCCTCCTGGGCCACACCCCGCTGCGGCTCTACGTCATGGGCGAGGAGGCGACCGAGCGCCCGGCGACCGCCGACGAGACCGCGCGGATGCGGGCGCTGGTGCGCGAGGCGATCGACGCGGGCGCCATCGGCTTCGCGACCTCGAAGGCCTCCACCCACATCGGCTACGCGGGCAAGCCGGTGCCGAGCCGCGCCGCCCAGTTCGCCGAGATCGAGGCGCTGGCGGGCGCGCTGGGCGAGGCCGGACGCGGCATCGTGCAGGCCACCGTCGGCCGCGAGCTCTTCTTCAAGGAGTTCGAGAGCCTCGCCCGCACGACCGGACGGCCGGTGACCTGGACCGCGCTGCTGGCCGGCATGATGGGGCCGGGCTCTCACCGCGAGCTGCTCGAGAAGTCGCGCGCGCTCGTCAAGCAGGGCCTGCAGGTGGTGCCGCAGGTTACCTGCCGGACGCTCAACTTCGAGTTCCAGTTCCGGGAGCCGTTCATCTTCGAGAGCATGTCGGTGTTCAAGCCGATCTCGGTTGCCGACCTCGCGGGCAAGATCCGGATCTACGGAGACCCCGACTTCCGGCGCGCGTTCAAGGAGAGCTTCGACCGGCCGAAGAAGGGCGCGGTGTTCGCCGGGCTCAGCTGGGCGCGGACGTGGATCTCCTGGTATCCGCCCGATCCGTCGCTCGAGGAGCGCACGGTGGCGGAGGTGGCGGCGGAGCGGGGCGTCGACCCCACCGACCTCGCGCTCGACCTGGGCCTCGCCACGAACCTGGACGCGCGGTTCCGGATGGCGGTGTTCAACCACGACGAGGACGAGGTGGCCGAGCTGCTCGCCGAGCCCGACGCGGTGCTGGGGCTCTCCGACGCGGGCGCCCACGCGAGCCAGCTCTGCGACGCGTGCTTCTCGACCTACCTGCTGAGCCGCTGGGTGCGGGAGAAGCAGGCCATCGCGCTGCCCGAGGCGATTCGCATGCTCACCTCGCGGCCGGCGGAGGTCTTCGGGATCACCGACCGGGGGCGCCTCGCCCCCGGCCTCGCGGCCGACGTCGTGGTCTTCGACCCGGCCACCGTGGGGGCGAGCAAGCTGCGGCGCGTGCACGACCTGCCGGCGGGGGCGGATCGCCTCGTGTCCGACGCCAGCGGCATCGAGGCGGTGATCGTGAACGGCACCGTGATCCGTCGCGGCGGGCGCGACGCGGTCGCGGCGGACGGCGCGCTGCCGGGGGCCCTGCTGCGCAACGGCAGCGCGAGGCCGACCGGCCGAGCTCGCTGAGCTGGTCATGATCCCCGTCATCGACCTCGCGCCGTACCTGGCGAAGCGCCCGGGCGCCCGGGAGGCCACCGCCGCCGAGCTGGGCCGCGCCCTGCAGGACATCGGCTTCTTCGTGATCGTGAACCACCGCATCCCGTCGTCCCTCATCGACGCCACGTTCGCCGAGGCCCGGCGCTTCCACGCGCAGCCGATGGACGCCAAGCTCGCCCTGCGCATGAACGAGCACAACAACGGGTACATGATGCTCGGACGGTACGCGGTGTGGACGTCGGACGTGAACGCCAACGACAAGCCCGACCTCAACGAGGCGTTCTTCGTCAAGCGCGAGCGCCCGCCGGACGATCCCCTCGTGCGCGCGGGGCGGCGCTTCGCGGGGCCGAACCAGTGGCCGGCGAGCCTGCCCGGCTTTCGCGACGCGGTGCTCGCCTACACCGACGCGGTGGACGCCCTGGGGCGGCAGCTCCTGCCCCTGTGCGCGATCGCCCTCGACCTGCCGCCCGACACCTTCGACCGCGCCTTCGCCGAGAGCCAGTTCAGCTTCCGTCTCACCCACTACCCGCCGGTGGCGTCCGAGCCGAACCAGTTCGGCATCGCGCCGCACACCGACGCCAACTTCATGACGTTTCTCGCCCAGAGCGAGGTGCCCGGTCTCCAGGTCCGCCTCCCCGACGGCGCGTGGGCCGACGTGCCGTACGTGCCCGACTCCTTCGCGGTGAATTCGGGCGACATGCTCAAGCGGTGGACCAACGACCGATTCAAGTCCACCCCGCACCGCGCCCTGCCCCCGGTGGGCCGTCCGCGGTACGCGATCCCCTATTTCATGGGCCCGCACCTGGACACCGAGATCGCCTGCCTGCCCACGTGCCAGGGCCCCGGGAACCCGCCGCGCCATCCACCCATCACGTACGCGGCGTACCTCGACTGGTGGTACGACGCCAACTATAATGCGGCACGCCAGCGCGACGTGGCCTGAGCCCCGCGCGTCGGTCAGGAGGCGGACATGAAGGTCGGGATCGCGCTCAACATGCTGACCCAGGAAGGCCGGCCGGATGCCGCCGTCCTCTCCGACCACCTGGCCCTCGGCGACCTGGCCGAGCCCCTCGGCTTCGATTCGCTCTTCGCGCTGGAGCACCACTTCACCGGCTACGCCATGTCGCCCTCCCCGACCCAGCTCCTGAGCTACTTCGCGGGCCGGACCAGGCGCGTCACCCTCGGCACCGCGGTGATCGTGCTGCCGTGGCACGACCCGGTCCGGATCGCGGAGGAGATCGCCCTGCTCGATATCCTGTCGGGCGGCCGGTGCCTGCTCGGATTCGGCCGGGGCGCGGCCAGCGTGGAGTACGCGGGATTCCGCATCCCGATGGAGGAGGCGCGCGCCCGCTTCGTGGAGACCGCGCAGATCGTGGTCCGCGCGCTGAGCCAGGACGTCTTCGAGTGGGACGGCGAGTTCTTCAAGATCCCGCGGACGTCGATCCGCCCGCGCCCGATCTCCCACCCGGAGCGGCGCATCTACGCCTCGTCGGTGAGCCCGGAGTCGGCCGAGATCATGGCCAAGCTCGGCTTCGGCGTGCTGGTCATCATGCAGAACGAGTGGCCGAAGGCCGCCGAGGACATCCAGCGCTACCGGGAGATCGCGCAGAGCGTCGGCCACGCGCCGCGGCCGCCCATCATCCTCACCAACATCTCGGTCGCCGAGAGCCGGGCCGAGGCCCACGAGCGCGCGGTGAAGTATCTCAGCCGCAAGTTCGACTCGATCGACGCCCACTACCGCTTCTCGGACGGCCATCTCGGCTCGGTCAAGGGCTACGAGTCGTACGGCGCGACCGCGAAGACCTACGCCAAGATGAAGGACGCCAACTTCCGGCAGAAGGCGGCGGACTTCTACGTGAAGATCCAGGTGGTGGGCACCCCCGACGAGTGCCTCCAGCAGCTCGCCGAGCTCCGGCGGCTCACCGGCCTCGACCACCTGGTCACCGAGTTCGCCTTCGGCGGCATGCCGCACCACGAGGCCGAGCTCAACATGCGCCTCTTCGCCGATCGCGTCATGCCGGTGCTGCAGCGGGACGCCGCGTTCGCGGCGCCGGCAGCGGCGGGGCCCGGGGAGGCCTCGCCGGTCGGGCAGTCGGAAGGGATCTTCGCCCCCGCCTGACCGTCGACCCGCCGTACAGGGGGGCCAGGTGAGCGTGGCTAGATGAGACCGCGCCTCATCGCCTCGGCCACGATCCCCGTCCGTGATCGCGCCGCGAGCTTGGCGCGAATCTTCGCCAGCCGGTCCTTGACCGTGTGGGCGCTGAGGTGGACGCGCTTCGCAATCTCCCCGATCGTGTGTCCTTCGGACAGGTGCTGGACGATCTGCACTTCCAGCTCC